>NZ_RZSU01000121.1:0-17004 GCF_003997585.1 Mesorhizobium sp. M5C.F.Cr.IN.023.01.1.1
GTTGGCGACCGCGAAGTCGGCTTTGTCCGCGACGCCGGCTACGCCTCGGCGGTGACGACACGCCACGGCGTGCTGCGCGCCGAACATGCCGGCTTCCTGCAAGCGCTGCCGCGCATTTCGGTCAACGGCCGCTATCAGAGCGTTGCCCATATCCGCACAATGCTATCGGGTGTGACGACGCCGCTGGCCAATGCCGGCAAGATGCTTGTCACCATCTAGTGGTGAAAGTCTGACACTTGGTACCGGTGGACGGCAAGAACCGACCCCTTGCGGACTATCCCTGATGGGGAGGTCAAGGGAACGTCGTGACCCTAACCCGTCCTTTTTCAGCCTTATCATGAATGTCGCGCATGCTTGTAAATCAGACATTGCGCTGGCGCGGCTCGAGCGCTCCAGTTAATTCGAGCGTCTGATAGCCGGCCAAGAGGGGTGATCAGAGATCCGACAACCCGCAAGCGTCCTTTCCCGCAATGCCTTGACCATCTATCCCGACAGCGGTGCCGCAATAACGCCTCCAGCGATCAGGCCTGGCGACCGAAGTTGGGTAGTCGCAGAATCCGCCGGCGTGCTCCCAACGGCCGGTAAAACAGAATGCATTGGTTTAAAGGGCGGCCATGGGCACTTCCGCGAGATTGCTCCAAGCGGTTGTCGGTGCTAAATTTCGCAGAAGCTGCCGCACTGATGTGTCCGAGTGCGCCGCCTGCCGCCGCCGATGTTCTTAGAGTGGCCTAAAGAGTGGCAGGGTTTGGAGACCGGGACGATGAGCTTGACGCGCCGCGATGTGTTGATCGCCGGGAGTGTGGGGTTTTCCGGGGTCGCGCTCTTCTCGCCGCGGAGCGCGCGTGCGAACGATGAAGCGCTGGATCTCGTCAAGCAGCTCACCGGACGGACGGCCACGGTGTCGGATCGCCTTCACCTGATAATGCCGGCGGACTTCCCGACCGGTTACACCGTGCCCATGAGTCTTGACATCGACAGCCCCATGACCGAGGCCGACCATGTCAGGCAAATGCGCGTGTTCGCGCCGCAGAACCCGCTCATCGAGGTGGCCAGTTTCCACTTCGTCCCGCAACGCAGTCTGCCGCGCGTGTCGACACGCATCCGGCTTGCCAAACCCCAACATGTCGTCGCTGTCGCCGAACTGAATGACGGCAAGTTGCTGATGACCACGACGTGGGTTCGTGTCGCCACGGATGGCTGCGCCTGAGATCGGAGAGAGACAGTGACCATCCCGACACCACGCGTGATCGTGCCGAGCGCCGCGGCGAAGGGAGAGATTTTTCAGGTCAAGACCATCATCAGCCATGAGATGGAGACAGGGCTACGCCATAATGATCAAGGCAATGTGATCCCGCGCAAGATCATCAACAAGTTTGTCTGCCGCTACAACGAAACCGTGGTGTTCAGTGTCGATCTCCACGAGGCGATTTCGGCCAATCCGTTCTTCGAATTCTCCCTGCGCGCGACGGAGAGCGGCCGGCTCGATTTTGTTTGGGAAGAAGATGGCGGTGCCGTCTATGCATTGTCGCACCAGCTCACGGTTCGTTGAGATCGTGAGGCAATTGAACTGCGCGAATTGTGGTGTGACGAGTTGGGTGGGAGCGTGACCGCAAAACTCCGAAACAGACGGGCGTTCAGCATGCGCCCCGTCGTGGGATCTGCGATTGCCACAGGCTTCGTTCTGCTCGTCAGCCAATCCGGCGCGGCGGGCGCCGATCAAGGCGCTCAACTCGCCGCGACCTGTGCGTCCTGCCATCGCCTTGATGGCCACGACAGAGGCATTCCCCCCATCATCGGGCTCGGCGAGGAGAGGCTCACCAGCGCCCTGCTTGCCTACCGGGCGAGCCAGAGCCCCAGTCACATCATGCACGCTATCGCGCTCTCGCTCAGCGACGAGGAGATCGCAAGCGTCGCGCGCTATGTCGCAGCCAGGGAAAGCAACCCGCCATGAAATCCTGGACGCGTCGCGAGTTCGGCCGCCTGACTGGAGCAGCGTTGCTAACGGCGCTCAACCAGCCGAAAGCGCGGGGCCAGGCCAAGGCGCGTGTCGTCGTGATCGGCGGCGGCATCGGCGGCGCAACGGTCGCCAAATATCTCGCCGCCAGTGCCACGGCTATCGAGGTGACCCTCGTTGAACCGCGGCAGAGCTACGCGACCTGTTTCTTCAGCAATCTCTATCTCGCCGGGCTGCGCCCGTTCGAATCGCTCAATCATGGTTATGAAGCGCTGGCAAGACAATATGGTATCACCGTCATTCATGAGTCCGCCGCGGCGATTCACCCGGCGGCGAAAACCGTTGCGCTGAACAACGGTTCAACGCTCAGCTACGATCGTCTCGTTGTTGCGCCAGGCATCGCATTCAGGGATCGGGCGCTTGAGGGCTATGACGAAGCGGCGATGGAGATCATGCCGCACGCCTGGAATGCAGGGCAGCAAACGAGGCTGTTGCGCCAGCAACTGGAAAGCATGGAGGACGGCGGGCTGTTCGTGCTCGTTGCTCCGCCGAATCCGTTTCGCTGCCCGCCCGCCCCCTACGAGCGCGCTTCGCTCGTCGCATCCTATTTCCAGCGCCGCAAACCCAAGGCCAAAATTCTGATCCTCGATGCGAAAGACAGCTTCAACGCGCAGGACCTGTTCCAGGACGCTTGGAACCGCCACTATCCGGGAATGATCGAATGGCTACCGGCCCAGTTCACCGGCGGGGTCACAGCGATCGACGCGAAGACCCGGTCGGTGATCACCGCGGGAGCAACCTTCAAGGCCGCGGTGGCCAATGTCATCCCGGCGCAAATGGCCGGGCGCTTGGCGCATCAGGCAGGGCTCGCCAATCAGTCGGGCTGGTGTCCGGTCGATCCGGTCACCTTCGAATCGGCGCTGCAGCCCGGCGTCCATCTGGTCGGCGACGCGATCATCGGCGGGGATATGCCGAAATCCGCCTTCTGCGCCAACAGCCAGGCCAAAGCCTGTGCCTTTGCCATCGCGGCCGATCTCACCGGATCAGCGCGTTTCCCGGCGCATTTGTTCAACACCTGCTACACCTATCTCGCTCCCGACGATGCGTTCAGCAACGCCATCAGCTTCAAGCCCGTCGACGGGAAGCTCAAGAGCGTCATCAGCTTCGTCAGCAAGGTCGAGGAAAGCTCCGAGATCCGCCGGCAGGCTGCGCGCGCGGCGGAAGGCTGGTATGATGCCTTCACGCACGACGTGTTTGGCTGAAACGAAACTCAACTCCGCGCGACGGCCGGGCCGGCCATTGCGGAAATGCCGGCGCCATTGTGGGTACGCTCCGCCCTGGTGCCGGATCGTTGCTCCGGGATCAGCGCTGGAACAGGATCGGGCAGCTGCTCCAGCCGCAGCGAATTCACCACCACGAGGATGCTCGAGCCGGCCATGACCGCCGCCGCAAGGATTGGCTGCAGAAGTCCGAATGCTGCGAACGTCAGCGCGACGAGGTTGTAGCCGAACGCCCACATAAGATTGGTCAAGATGGTCCTGCGGACCGCGCGGGCCACGTCGACGATCCAGGGCAGCATCCACAACCCGTCCGCAGGCAGGACGAGCGCCGCAGTCTCGCGGGCGAGATCTGTGGCGGAGCCGACGGCGATACCGACATCTGCGGCGGCCAGGACCGGCCCGTCATTCAGTCCATCGCCGACCATCGCCACCGAACCGTGGTCATGGCGGAGCCGATCCAGGGCCAGCCGCTTGGCCTCCGGCGAAAGGCCCGCTTGGACGTCCTTGACCCCGACCAGGGCCGCGATCCGCTCCGCCGCTTGCGCCAAGTCGCCGGTCAACAGCGTGGCGTCGAGCCCGCGCTCACGCAGGGCCCCGATCGCGGCCTGCGCCTCGGGAAGCGGTGAATCATCGAGCGACAGCACGGCGTGAACCTGCTCGCCCCAACCGACATAGACCACCGAATGACCGCTCGCCTCCAGCGACCGCGCATGCTCGGCCAGCGACGGGGGAAGCGGCCAGCCCAGATCACTCATCAATCTGCCGTTCCCTGCCGCCACGGGCCGGCCTTCGGCGCTGCCGCGGATACCACGGCCGGGAACCGTCCGGACATCGCGGGTGACGAGCGGCGTGATGCCCCGCTGAGCGGCGGCTGCCGCGATGGCCCGCGCCAGACCATGCTCGGAAAGGCGTTCCAGACCGGCGGCGCGCGCCAGTACTTCGTCGATGCCGCCCTCCTCGCAGTCGACGCCGACGAGACGCGCTTTGCCCGCCGTCAGAGTGCCGGTCTTGTCGAAGGCGAGCAACCGGACACGCGCGAGGGTCTCGAGCACGCCGGGGTCGCGGACGAGGCAGCCGTGCCGCGCCAGCCGGCCGATGCCGAGTGATGTCGCCATCGGAGCAGCGAGGCCGACGGCACAAGGACAGGCAACCACCAGTACCGAGAGGCCAATCAGCAACGCCCGATCGAACGGCAATGACTGCGCCCAGTAAACGATCGTCAGCCCGCCGAGGGCGAGGACGAGCGGCACGGACACGCCAACGACGCGATCGGCAAGGCGCTGGGTTGGGCTGCGACGGCCCAGCGCTTCGCGCACCGACCGGCAAATCCGCGCCCAGCGGGTTGCGGTTCCGACACCGCTGCTTTGGATCAGGAGCGGGCCGTCAATATTGATGCTGCCGGCAATCACCTTGGAGCCGGCGCCCTTTGTCACTTGCCGGCTTTCTCCGGTAATCACGGCTTCATCGGTGTTCGATTCCCCCTCGACAACCACGCCGTCGACCGGAATGCGCTCGCCTGGCCGAACCCGCACCAGCATGCCGGCCGACACCTCCCGCACCGGACGGCGGATCTCTGCCGCGCCATCGACCACGGTCGCGCACTCGCTTTCTGCGGCCAGAAGAGGTTCGAGGTCGCGCGCCGCCCTTGCGCGGCCAACAGCCTCGAGATAGCGGCCAACGGTGAATAGCATCAGCACCATCACGGCGGTGTCGAAGTAGACATGCGTGCTGCCCTCGAACACGGCAAATGCCGAATAGAGGTAAGCGGCAGCGACGCCAAGCACGATGAGTGCCGACGACGTCACACGTCCCTGAATGCCATTGAGCCACATTTCGCGCAGATAGGGTCCGCCGAGAATCACCACCGCTGGCGTCGCGAAGATCCAGAGCAAAAGGTGAATCCACGGCAGCACGCCCGCATCGACGCCGGTGAACGCGTCCGAATAGAGGAGGAGGCTGAACATCATGATATTCATGGAGAGAAAGCCGCCTACGCCGAGCTGGATCAGAAGCCAGGCGGCTTCCCACTCCTCGTGTCTGCCGCTCTTCACCTGAAAGGCGATGCAACAGCCGTAGCAGCAGAACGCGCAAGCCTCACCGTTGAGCCTGCGCTCCATCGGGCGCACGCCGACGGGCAGCGAACAATGGCTACAGAGGATATCGCCATGCGCCGTCATGTGGGAAGTCCTCCCAGCCAGGCGTGTCCGATATGCGCGTCCGAGGGCAGGAGGCCTCGGCCAAGCGTGATGAGACCGAGCAAAAGAATAAAGCCGCCAGCCAGCCGCACGCCACGCCGCCGCCAGGCTGGGCCGAGTATCCGGCCGACGCCGCCCATCATCAACATCGCGGGAAAGGTTCCCAGTCCGAACGACGCCATGACGAGAAAGCCAGGAAGCGCTCCGGCGGTGCTCGCCGCCTGGGCGGCGAAGGCATAGACCAGGGGACATGGCAGGAAGCCGTTGAAAACGCCAAAGGCGAGCGGTGCGGCGCTGCTTTGGGCGGCCAACAGACCGCGTAGAGACCATGCAAATGTGCTGCCGCCAAATCCGATCGCAAGGCGATGGAAGACCTGCAGCAAGCCGAAGAACTGCAACGCCATGGCAACCATGAGCAGGCCAGCGACGATCGCGAGAATTCGTTGGGCGACGTCGAGGGAGCCGTTCAAGAGCGGCGCCGCCGTTAGACCTTGCGTGGTGCAGATGACCTGACCGATCGCACCCGCGAGCCCGCCCAGAAAGCAGTAGGTTGTCAATCGGCCGGTATTATAGAGCAGGTGGCGAACGACGGTTGCGCCTCCGCCTCGCTGATCGCGGCCCAGTGCGCAGGCAAAGCCGCCGCACATGCCGACGCAATGAAAGCTGCCTGCAAATCCAGCGGCGAAGATCACGAGGTAGTAGATCATTGGCGTTTTCGCAGCGCCGCGTCCGCACCGCTATTGCCGCACAAGATAGACAAGATAGACGATAAAGCCGACGGTGCAGCCGCCATAGATGAGGAAGCCGAGCATCTGCGGCAAGCCGGCGTCAGTGAGCTTGAAAATGGTATCCTGTAGCATCCGCTGCTCCTATGTCAGCCGAAATAAAGACGAAGCACGTTTGTCGCCACCTCGAAGGCCAGAAAAAGGAGGTTCAATGCGGCGACCCCAAGGAGAATTCTGGCTACCAACATCTCCATCACTCCTGCCTTACCAGCCCTTGCGACAGTCTTCTTAGAACAGACGGCCGGGACCGAGCCCGCCCCAATAAACATACATGTAATACAGCCCCCAGGCGAACAGCAGGCAGTAGACGACGAGAAGCCATATGGGAATGAATCCCACACGCGCCTGTATCAGGCCGCCGGCATAGTCCTCCAGTTCAGGGTGCGAGCTTTGACGCACTTCCAGTTCCGGGTGCGTCGGGCTCTCCGGATCGCTGCTCTGCAGATCGCTCATTTTCCATCTCCCTTTCAAAAAACCCGTTGGCGGCTTTGTCGGTGCCGCTCAACGCGCCGGATAGGACGCCCCAGATGAACAAGAACAGGGCCGCCAGGCTCATCATCATGGCGCCCGCATAGGGTCCGGTAACTTCAAAACCGAGCATGCGCTAACCTCCAGCGGGTGCCTGTTTCTCGCCAGGCGGCGCTGGCGGGCCGGACGCCGGCACCGCCGGATCGGGCACATACGCTCGCTCAGGCTTGTCAGCGACCAGCTCCAGATCGTTCAGAGCCGCGCGGACCTCCGTCTTGATCGAGAGCGGCTGCAGCGAGAGCGGGTCTTTATAGGCGGAAAGCGCCACCACGAAATAGGAAAGCGCCCACCGGTCCTCGTCGGGAAAGGAATCCCGATAGGACGGCATCGGCGTGCCGCTGAGGCCGGTAGTTATCGTCCGGAAGATGTCTTCGACGGCCGGGCCAGACTTGAACTGGCCGCTGGTGAGGTCGGCCGGCACGGCGGCGAACCCAAGATCATCCTTGAGGCCGGCAGCCTTCTCGCCGTCGCCCTTGCCGCCTTGGCCGTGGCACTCCCAGCACTTCGCCACCTGCCAAACCTCCTTGCCACGGTCCAGCATCGTCTGGGACGGGATCGGCGGGCGCCCGATATACAACGGTGGGCCAGGCGGTTCTTCGACGAAGAAAGCGTAAGGACTGGCGGGATCGGAACGGTCAACCGCTAGCTCATACTTGATGTACTGGATCACCGCCAGCCGATCGTTGAGCGGCAGTTCGTACCAAGGGGGCATTGCTGTGCCGCGGATGCCGCGGGTAATGGTGCGCAGCATGTCGCCGTCCGTGGGCAGGGGTTCTTTTGTCAACCTGAACTTGAAGACTGCGGACGTGAAGTCCCTGGGCCGCTGGTTAAACATAAAGGTGGCGGCCGGCCCGTTGCCGTCGCCTTTGGCACCGTGGCAACCGATGCAGCGGCGCTCATAGACTTCCTTGCCATAGGCAATCCATTCCTCGGAGCGCGGCATCGTCGCATCCATGACCTCCAGGCTCTGCGGCTCGAAAAGATCACGCCATTTACCCCGGTTCGTGCCGAGCTTCTGGAGGTAAGAAACGAGCGCCGCTACCGATTCCGTCTCCGCCACGATGCTGACGGTTTCCCCTGTGTATTCGTCGTTCGGCGTCAGGATGATCGGCTTTCTTTCGCGGGCCTTCAGCGGCACGAACAGCAACCCATACGCATTCGGCGTCAGCTGGATCGGTTGCTGGCTGTCGAAGTCGAACAGTCCTTGGGTGACCTCTGTTCTTTCCAGGGTCCGATTGCCAGCGCCGTCGTCAACGATACGGACGGCTGCATCGGGCTCGTGGAAGAGGCCGCGATACGGCGCCATTATCGAGTCCGGCACAAGCATCCGCGGATTGTAGAAGTGCGCCAGGTGCCATTCGTCGCTGTATTTCAGGCCGACGCGCGTCAGGTCCGGCCCGATCCGACGTGTGCCTAACAGGTGCGGCACGTCATAGGCGTATTCGCCCGCCTCGCTGACCGGTCCCCAGCGGCGGATCTCGCCGGTTACCGGCCGCACGAATTGCGAATGGCAGTACCAGCAGCCTTCGCGCAGGTAAATGCTGCGGCCGCGAAGCTGCTGCTCGGTGTAGTCCGTCGCCTCTGAAACCGTCCATTTCAGCTGGCCGAAATCCGTGCGCACCACAGAGGTCACGCGCGTAGTTCGCGAGGACGGCTCCACGAAGGGCAGCACGCCCTGCGTGATCACCGCAAGGGTGATGCAGAAGACGCCGGCGAACAGCGCGAAGAAGCGAACGTTCACTGCGCGGGCCCTCCCGCCGGGGCCGGGACGGGCGCCTCCACCGGCGCGCGGACGCGTCGCGCCTCAGCCGCCGGACTGGTCAGTGCGGTCAGCATCAGATTCACCACCAGCAGCGACATACCGATATCCATGCTGATGCCTGCAAGGGTCCGCGCCAGCCAGTAGGGCTTCACCCACACAAGCGAGTCGAGCCATTCGACCCCATTCATCCATTGATAACCCTGCTGCAGCCCGCCCGCTGTGAGGACCAGGCCCATGGTCGCGATGCCGACGGTGATCAGCCAGAACGACCAGTTGCCGAGCTTGAAGGACCAAAGTTCGCGCCCGAACAGCCGCGGCCAAGTATAGACGAGACCCCCCATCGCCCAGACGACGAAGGTGCCGAACACGGTGAGATGCGAATGCGAGATGACGAAATCGGTGAAATGGGTCGGCTGCTGCAGCTGCCGCAGCGCCTCGGTGGAGCCCTGGAAGCAGCCGACGAGATACATGAGCGAGCCCATGATCAGGAACTTCGCCGGCAGGTTCCTGCCGAACTCATGCCACTTGCCCATCATGGTGCCGAAGAAGTTCACCAGCACCGTCCACACCGGAATGATCAGCAGCATCGACGTGACGACGGCCAAGGTCTCGGCCCAGTCCGCGATCGGGCTGTAGAGGTAATGGTGGATGCCTACGAATGGGTAGAACAATGCCAAGGACCAGAAGCCGACCAGCGAGAGCTTATGGGCATAGAGCGGATTTCGCGCGCTGATCGGCAGGAAATAATAGATGATCACGTAGCCCGCGGGCGTTAGCCACAGCCCGACGATGTAGTGGAGATAGAGGCCATGGAAGGCGGCGCTGTTGATGCCCGAGATCGTGTATGGCAGGATGAAGCTTCCAAGCACGAAGTTCATCGTCGTCCACACGAAAGTGGCGATCAGGTACCATAGCGCGACATAGATTGCCGGCTCGAGCCTTCGACTGATCGTGATCAGGAATTGCGCGGTAGCAACAGCCACCACGATGAAGAACGCGACCTTCGCGTAGAGCGGAAACTCTCCGGCTTCCAAACCGTCACTGTCGCCGATCAGCAAGCCGACCAAACCGGCAAGCGTTGCGACGTTCCAGACCCATGCGAGAAGAACCGACCACTCCGACCATATCACCCGCACCCCCGACAGACGCGGCACGAGATAGTAGCAAAGGCCGATGAAAAGCGTCGAGAAGGCGCCGAAGATGACACCGTTGACGTGGACCGGGCGCAGCCGGCCGAAGGTTAGCTCGAGGTTCCCCGATCCGAGATAGTCGGGGTAGTTGAAGGTGCTCGAGATCAGGACGCCGACGGATGGCGTCACCATCAGCCAGAACATGCCGAAATAAAGCCAGGTCCGCACGACCCGATTGTCGACCAGCGCATCCAAGTCCACATTCGCGAACTTGCCGCGCAGCTCCATTCCAGTCTCTGCCAACGCATAGACCTCCCCGCGCGGTTCCCGGGCCGCACGACTGCTTCAACCCCGCCATCGAGGTGTCACACCCCCGATGGCGGACGCGCTCCCGTGAAGCCGAGCCCCGGCTATCGACGAGACTAGTACTTGCCTGGCACCAACACCGAGCCAGTGTTCGACCAAGTGATGTACGCCTCGAGCGCCTTCATCGCCTCCGATTCGGGATCGATCTTCTCGCCCTGGTTCGGTTTCTCGATGCACCAGTTGATCATGTCGCGCAATGTCGCGAATTTGGCCATCGACTGCTGGAACTTCGGGAACGCCTGCGGGTGAGTATCGGAGGCCATCGGATGGCACATGGCGCAGGCCCACCCGGTGGTCGACAGCTTGACGCCCAACTGCTCCGCCATCGCCGCATCACCGTGGAACAGGAGGTCTCCCTTCCTGACCTCCTCCATGAACGCCTCTTGATAAAGTTTCAGCTGCTTTGGCGTCACCGGATCCTTGTTGGCACTGGCCGGCCCGAGGGCGACGGCAGCTGCGACGACTGCTCCTGCGACTGTGGAACGCCTCAGAATGCGCAGGAATGTTGGTGTGTTTATCATAGCCACCACCCTTTATGGATTTTCCCACGGGTACTGATTGTCGGCGATGCGTGGCCGTAGGACCTCCTCAATGCTCTTGTCGTGGTCCTCCGGCGACTGGACGAACACCTCCTTGCGGCCCCACATGATGTACTCGACATCGACCTTGTCGTCGGCGTTGACGCTCACTGTTTCCCAACCGACCCCGTCGAAGGGATCGCCCGGATCGACACGGATCATCGGCTTGGTCAGCTTGGGCACGCCTTCCGGGGCATAAGGCCACGGCCAGGAGGTCGCCAGCATGCCGATCGAGCGCATGCTGCCGATCTCGTTGTAGAGCACCTGGTGCACGTGACCGTGGATGTTGGTGACCTTTGTATAAGGCTTCAGCACGTCATTCACTTCGCGCCAGTCGCGTACCCAGAAATTCCAGGGCGGGTAGTACTCGTACAGCGGATTGTGGCTGAAGATGACGATCGGCTTGGACTTATCCCAGTCGGCGAGTGTCTTCTGCATCCAGTCGAGTTGCTCGCGGCCGACACCGGCCCACGCGCCGGCAACCGTGCCGTCGAGGGTAGCCATGTGGCCCATGCGCTCCTCTGGCGTCATCTTCTTCGCAGTCCAGTAGTCCGGTCCCCGGCTGACCGTATCGAGCCCGATGAAGCGCACGCCTTTGTGATCGAAAGTCCAGTTGGGTTGGCCGAACAACTCGCCCCACTTCTTGCCCATATCCAGATACCAGTCATGCTCGCCCGGGATGTAGTACTTCTTGATCTTCAGATCCTTGAGGAGCTCAACGCCAAGCTCAAGTTCCTCGATCTTTCCGAGTTGGGCCAGGTCGCCGCCGAAGATCAGGAAGTCGGCCGGAGGATCCATGGCCTGGACCTCTTGCACGGCGCGCACCACCTTGTCGACGAATCGCGTGTTGAGGGATCTCTCGTAGAGATGGGTGTCCGAAATCCAGGCAAACTTGAAGGGCGCTTCAGCGGCGTGAGCGACGTCGATGGTGTTGAGCAGCGGCCACCACGCGAAGGTCTGGCCGACGGAAGCGGCGCCGAACAACAGCGATCTGTGAATGAAGGTGCGGCGGGTGATTTGAAGCGAGTCGTCGGGGCGTACTCCAGGCTGCTGCAGCACCGCATGCATTTCGCGCCGAATGCGGTCAAGCTCGTCAGACATCAGGGTTCCTCCTCAGTCCTGACCGTTTCTTAAAGCGTCGGCCTTCTCGCAGGAACGCGACCCCTGTTGAATCAGTGGGTCGCCAATTTTCTTATTTTTTCAGTTCAATCGTCAGACTGGTGGCCTTATTCTCCCCTACCGTTACGGCCTGCTCGATAGGCCCGGTGAAGGGGTGGATCGCCACGAGCTTGTAGTCCCCGGGCGGAACATCGGTTATGCTGAACTTGCCGTCGGCGCCGGTGACCGCGTAGTACGGATTGTCAACCACATAGACCCAGCCTTCCATCCAGCCATGCGCGTCGCAGTCGACGCGGACAGTGCCGGCCCGCTTCAATTCGACGGGTATCCGCTGGCCCTTATTG
Source organism: Mesorhizobium sp. M5C.F.Cr.IN.023.01.1.1 (assembly GCF_003997585.1). Taxonomy (NCBI): domain Bacteria; kingdom Pseudomonadati; phylum Pseudomonadota; class Alphaproteobacteria; order Hyphomicrobiales; family Phyllobacteriaceae; genus Mesorhizobium; species Mesorhizobium sp. M5C.F.Cr.IN.023.01.1.1. Next base: position 12,042 of record NZ_RZSU01000121.1, read on the forward strand.
GGCAGCGCCAGGTTGAAAGCGGTGCGCTTGCCATAATACCCGTGGGTGTTGTGGAGCGTTGGGTCGCTGTTGACCACCTCCAGCGAACCGGCGGGTATCATCTGAACCGCGGGCTCAAAGCGACATTTGAGGTTGTTAAGCTCAGGCGGCTTTCCGGGCTCCGGCCAGGCCTTTCCCTGTGCCACGTCGACCAGCTGCACCGCCGCGTTCAGCACGGCCTGATCGCTGCCGACTTCGATCAGCGGCTCCTCCCGGGGATCGCCGCACACCTCGATATCCTTGGTGGGGATGATCTTTGTTGTCGGCACGTCGCCACGGTAGACGATCGTGCCCTCGATCGTTCCGCCTCCCGTGACCGGACCCACTTCGTAGGCTTGCGCAGGCGCGGATATTGTCGCAACGAAAGTGATCGCCGCTAACCCGCTCATCAATTCGCGAATTGTCATAGACGCCACCTCCTTCATCTGGATGAGGGGCAACGTTTAAAAATAGGGCCAAACCAGTACGATGTCTAGCCATTCAGCAAAAAAATATGATAAGGTTCGGCAGTTTAGGCGAGTTTGCTAGTGCAAACGTCGCGGGGTTTTGGAGCGTCTTTCTCGAGGTACCGGAGGTACTTGATGAGCCGACGGCATGAACTCCTCGCTCCGGGCCTACGGTCCCTCATATCACGCTTCTGCATCATATTCGCAGCGAGCCTGTCGATCTGCCAACCGCTCGTGCGGGCTGATACGGCGCCGGTGACGGTCGGTGGCCCATTCACGCTCACGGCACCGGACGGAGCGACGGTCACCGATGAGACTTATCGCGGCAAATGGCTGCTGGTTTTCTTCGGCTATACGTCTTGTCCAGACATCTGTCCGACGACGCTGTCCTCAATCGCCGCGGCGATGGAGGAACTCGGCCCCGATGCCGCCAAACTGCAGCCGCTCTTCATCACCGTCGATCCAGAACGCGACACGCCTGAGGTGATGGGAAGCTTTACCGCGACGTTCGATCCGCGCATCGTCGGACTGACCGGCAGCCCGCAACAGATCGCTGCGGTTTCGGAGGCATATGGCGCCTATGGTGTGGCGCGACACGGCGAGGCGGGCGGTGACGACTACCTAATGGATCACGGAACCTATATCTACATCATGAACCCACAGGGCCAATTCGTGGAGGGCCTAGACGCTGACACACCAAGCAGCGGCATTGCCGCAACGTTGGGTGAGCTGGTGCGATGACACGAGCCCTGGGATTGATGGAGATCACGACTATTCAGTTGATCGATCCATAGAAGTTGTCATCCGCAAGGAGAGCGGTCATGCAAAGACATACAAAGGAAGCTTCGGAGCTTAAGGCATTGATCCTCGCGGATCTTCACAAGGAGCCGGGATGCGAGCACGTCACCGATTTTATGATTCAACGGCTCGAAACCAAGGAGAACGGGGCAAACTGGACTGTCAAATATCTGGATCCTAATCAAGATAAGGTCTGTGAGACGATTCTGATAAACATCGCGCGAATGTTGCAGCTCAACTTCGACCTCCCTGAACGCGGGGCGTGAGGAACGATGCGAGCGGGATCGGCGCGCATCGCGCTTCGACATAATTCGTATGCAAGCAGGGGAATCTGGCGATGGCGAAACCCACAGCGTTGCACACCGGCAAACCAGGCGGCGTAAAGAACGTCATTGCGCTGCGGCGATTTGGACCTCCGACGACCGGAGATTCGGGCGATATGGTCGATCGGCAGCGGAGTATCTCGGAGCCAGGAATTACGAGTTATGACAGTTTCTTTGCGGATGCGATCGCGCGTCTGCAGGAGGAACGGCGTTACCGTGTTTTCGCGGACCTTGAGCGCATCGCCGGACGCTTTCCCAATGCCGTGTGGCATTCCTCGCATGGACCGAAGGACGTCGTGATCTGGTGCTCCAACGACTATCTCGGGATGGGACAACACCCAAAGGTGGTCGCCGCCATGGTGGAGACTGCTAGCCAACTGGGAACGGGATCCGGCGGGACCCGCAATATCTCCGGCACCAGCCATCCGCTCGTAGAGCTCGAGGGCGAGCTTGCCGATCTCCACGGCAAGGAGGCAGCACTGGTCTTTACGTCCGGCTATGTCTCGAACCAGACTGGCATCTCGACCATCGCCAAGCTGATCCCCGGTTGTCTGATCCTGTCCGATGCTCTCAACCATAACTCGATGATCGAGGGTATCCGCCAGTCGGGTATGGAGAAGAGCATCTTTCGCCACAACGACGTCGATCATCTCGAGGATTTGTTGAAGACGGCGGGTCCGGATCGGCCAAAACTCATCGTTTTCGAAAGTCTCTATTCGATGGACGGCGACGTCGCGCCAATCAATCGCATTTGCGATATCGCCGATCGTTACGGCGCAATGACCTATCTCGACGAGGTCCATGCAGTGGGCATGTACGGCCCTCGCGGCGCCGGCATCGCCGCGCGCGACGGCGCCATGAACCGGATCGATGTGATCGAAGGCACGCTCGCCAAGGCCTTCGGCTGCCTCGGCGGCTATATCACGGGAAGTGCTGTTCTGATCGATGCGGTTCGTTCCTATGCTCCGGGTTTCATCTTCACCACCGCGTTGCCGCCGGCGATCTGCGCCGCGGCCACAGCGGCGATCCGGCATCTGAAAACCTCGCAGTGGGAGCGCAAGCGCCAGCAGGACCGCGTCCAGCGGGTCAAGGCGGCGCTGGGTGCCGCTGCGCTGCCGGTCATCCTGAGCGACACCCATATCGTGCCGGTGGCAGTCGGCGATCCGGCGCATTGCAAAGCGGCGAGCGACCTTCTGCTGAGCGACCACCACATCTATATCCAGCCGATCAATTATCCGACTGTGGCGAAGGGAACCGAGCGGCTGCGCATCACGCCGACACCCTGTCATGAGGACATCATGATTGATCAGCTCGCGGCAGCTCTGTTCGATGTCTGGAATAGGCTCGGGCTGCCACGGGACAATCTCGCCTGCACGGCCGAATGAAGCTTCGCCGTCGCCCGGACGTTCCTTGAAGATTAAGTCTTAAGGATCAAGGAAATGGCTGCTAAGGAAATCATGTTCTCGTTCGAAGCTCGCGACAGAATGCTGCGCGGCATTGACACCCTCGCGAATGCGGTGAGCGTCACGCTTGGCCCGCGGGGACGCAACGTCGCGATCGGCAGAGAGCACGGCGCGCCGCGGGTCACGAAGGACGGCGTGACCGTCGCCAGAGAAATCGAACTCGACAACAAGTTCGAGAACATGGGCGCCCAGATGGTGCGCGAGATCGCAACAAGAACCTCCTATCAGGCCGGCGACGGCACGACCACCGCCGTAGTGCTCGCGCATGCGATCGCCCGGGAGGGCGCCAAGGCGGTGGCCGCCGGCATGAATCCCATGGACCTGAAGCGCGGCATCGATCTCGCGGTCGAAGCCGTCGTCGCGGAACTCAAAAACAACGCCACGGAGGTCACCTCGAACGTCGAGATTGCGCAAGTCGGCACCATCTCAGCCAACGGCGACAGGGAGATCGGCCGCTGCCTCGCCGACGCCATGAAGAGGGTCGGCAATGACGGCGTGATCACCGTCGAGGACGGGACGTCGCTCGAAACCGAACTCGAATTCGTCGAGGGCATGCAGTTCGACCGCGGCTATATCTCGCCCCATTTCATCACCAATCGCGCAAAGATGCGGGTCGAGATGCAGCATGCCTATGTCCTCATCAGCGAGAGGAAACTGTCCAGTCTGAATGAAATACTGCCGCTGCTGGAGAAGGTGGTGCAGGCCGGCAAGCCGCTGCTCATCATCGCCGATGATGTCGAGAGTGAGGTGATGGCGGCGCTGGTGGTCAACAAGTTGCGCGGCGCTCTCAAGGTTGCAGCCGTGAAGGCGCCGGCCTACGGAAACCGCCGCAAGGCGATGCTGCAGGATCTCGCACTGATGACCGGCGCAACGGTGATCTCGGAGGATTTGGGCATCAAGCTCGAGCATGCTTCCCTCGATATGCTCGGGCGCACCAAGAAGGTGATGATCGACAAGGCAAACACCACGATTGTCGGCGGCGCCGGCAAGCGGGAAAGCATCGAGGCCCGCATCGCCGAGATCAAGCTCGAGCTTGCGGAAACCACCTCCGATTTCGACCGCGAGAAGCTCCAGGAGCGGCTGGCCAGACTCGCCGGTGGCGTCGCCGTGATCCGGGTCGGCGGTGCAACCGAGGTCGAGGTCAGGGAGAAGAAGGATCGCATCGATGACGCGATGAACGCGACAAGAGCCGCGGTTGCAGAGGGCATTCTCCCCGGCGGTGGGGTCGCCTTGCTGCGCGCCGGCAGGGCGCTCAAGAAGCTCAAGGGCAGCAACGAGGACCAGCAGGTCGGCATCGCGATCGTCAGGAAGGCGATCACCTGGCCGGCTCGGCAAATCGCGATCAATGCCGGCCTGGAAGGCTCGGTCGTCATCGCCGGGATCCTGGCAAACGACGACAACGCCTATGGCTACGATGCCCAATCGGGCGTGTACGGGAATCTGGTGTCAAAGGGCATCATCGACCCGGCCAAGGTGGTGCGAACGGCGCTCCAGGGCGCAGCCTCGGTGGCGGGCCTCCTCATCATGACGGAGGCCATGGTGGCCGAAGTGCCTGGCCCGCCGCCGCCGGAGCTTCCCGGTCACGAGCATCATCATCACGATATGGATTTGGATTTCTGACCGCTTCGCGGTCTTAATCCGGGCTCGCGGCCATCAACAATGATCTCATCGGCTATCGAGGTGAGACAAGTCGTCAAGGATCACGGTATCCAAGGTCGGCTCATGGCCCCGCCGGCGCGTTCCGATCGGCGACACGGGAGGCAGAAAACCACCCTGAGCGGCCCTACGCGTCGGGTAGTAAGCGTCAGGCTTTCACCATCTAGCGGCGGCGAGCGAGCCTCAATTCTTCGGCCGCGGCGGCTCCAGGATCAGCCATTTGATGATGCCCATGGCC
>NZ_RZSU01000122.1:0-17002 GCF_003997585.1 Mesorhizobium sp. M5C.F.Cr.IN.023.01.1.1
CGTTGACCGAAATGCGCGGCAGCGCTTGCAGGAAGCCGGCATGTTCGGCGCGCAGCACGCCGTGGCGTGTCGTCACCGCCGAGGCGTAGCCGGCGTCGCGGACAAAGCCGACTTCGCGGTCGCCAACGGCACTGGCATAGCCATAGGGATAGGCGAAATGGCGCGGCGCCTCGCCGAGTTCGGCCTGCAATATGCGCCTGACGTCGTCGACCTCGTGCCGCGCATCGGCTTCGGAAAGCCGCTTCAGATTGCGATGATTGACGGTGTGCGCGCCGATCGTCACCAGCGAATGCCCTGCCATGGCGCGGATCTCGTCCCAGTTCATCAACATGCTCTGGCGCACGCCGAACTCGATGCCGTTCGACCGCGCCAATTCGCGCAGCACCGCGCGCTGGTCCTCCTCGTGGACGTCCAGCGTCAAAAAGTCGTGCAGGCGCGCGAAGGCCTGGAGTTTCCTGCCCGGGGTCGAGCAGTCGATCGTCACCGGACCGTTCGGTGTTGTCAGAATCAACCTGTCCCGCGCGCTGACGATGTCCTCGACCACCTCCCACCATAGATCGGCGGCGCCGTTTATCAGCCCCGGCGCGACATAGATGGTAACCGGCGCGCCGTGCTTTTCCAGCACCGGCAGCGCCTCGGTCATGTTGTCGCGGTAGGCGTCGTCGGCGGTGATCGCCGCGAACTGGCCACCCTTGCCGCCGGCCTTGATGCGCTCGATCGCCTCGTCCAGCGTGACGAATGTATAGCCGTTCGCCTTCATGTCGGCGACCACGGCGTCGAGGAACTCAGGCGCGATGTTGAGATGCCGGTTGACGCTATCAGGCTTTTCCGGCGTGGCGGTGACCCGATGCAGCATCAGGATGGCGCCGATGCCGCCGACAAACGACTTGGCCAGCGGGGCAAGACCGGTGTAGCGGACGACGTTGAGCGCCAGTTTCCGGATTGCCTCGCCCCCGTCGATCATTCATTCACCTTTTGCGCCTAGGCTCATCCAAGCACGGAATGCCCTATGCGAGCCCCCAATCGCGGTGAATACGCCCTAAAGGATTGAGGTATGGTTGACGCCACCGCGTCATTTGACGGCAATCGGCTCGAAGCAATGGAGGCGGCGCCGCGCGCGTTGCCTGCGGATCATCCTGGCCTGTCGGTCTCGGTCGCCGACGGTGCGGCACTTGCGGCCTATGCCGAGTTCTGCCGTTCGGCGCTGTTCGCGCCGGCACAGAGCCCGGCCTGGATCCTGAACTGGGCCAAATATGCCGAAGCGGATACTGTTTTGGCGACGCTGAACGCTGAAGGCCGACCGGTTTTTTCGTTGGCGCTGGAAGTCACCAGCAGCGGCCGGTTCCGCGTCGCCCGTTTCATGGGCGGTCGCCATGCCAACGGCAATTTCGCCGCCGCCGACCCGCATTGGCTGACCAGGGCGGATGGCGCGGCAATCCGCTCGATGCTGGCGGCGGTCGCCAGGGCGCGGCCGGACATCGACCTCGTCGCACTGGAACGGCTGCTGCCCGATCTCGACGGCGTTGCCAATCCGCTTGTCTCGCTTCCGCATTTTCCAAGCCCCAACCTGTCGCTGGCCGTCGACTTGGCGGGAGGCTTTGATGCACTGCTCTCCCGCGCGAGCGGCAAGCGCAGGCGTAAGAGGCACCGCTCGCAGGCGCGCAAGTTAGAAGCCGTCGGCAGCCACCGCCGCATCGAGGCCCAGACAGCGGACGAGGCGAACAGACTGCTTGATGCGTTTTTCGAGATGAAGGAGTTCCGCTTCCGCAAGATGGGCATCGCCAACGTCTTCGGTGAGCCGGAGGTTCGTGCTTTCTTCAGCGCGTTGTTCGTCGAAGCGCTTTCCGACGACAAGCCGTCCTTCGTGTTGCATGGGCTCGAAGTCGCCGGCAAGCTTCGCGCCGTCACCGGATCGAGCCGCTCGGGAAAACGCCTGATCTGCGAGTTCGGAGCGATCGCCGACGACGACCTCGCCCATGCCAGCCCCGGCGACTTTCTGTTCTTCGACAACATCGAGGAAGCCTGCGAGACGGGATTCGATGTCTATGATTTCTCGGTCGGCGACGAACCCTACAAGCGACTGTGGTGCGATATCGAGACCCAGCATTTCGAGGTCCTGATTCCGCTGACGATGAAGGGCCGCGCGCTGGTGTTTGTCCTGCGGCAAGGCGCGCGCCTGAAAACCTTCGTCAAGAACAGCCCGACGATCTGGAAGCTGACCAAGATGCTGCGCCGCAAGACGGCCGGACAGGCAGCACGTGCCGCGGGCGAAGACGACAGCTGACCGCTGCCGAGATTTCCGGAGCGTTCGAGCAGAATTATCGAACCCGTCTCAGGCGGCGGAGCGTCGTCCGGGTACCGGCGTCCCTGGCGTTTCATAGCCGACCGGCGTCACCAGCGTCAGGTCGGGATAGCCGCTCTCGATCAGCTCGACTGCGGCCTGCGCCACCTCGTCGTTCGGCTCCAGCAGCGACAGGAAGACCTCGGTGCCCTCGCCGACAAGGCGGTTAATGCCTTGCGCGTCGGCGGGTCCGCATTCGACCACGACCAGATCGTAGGCGGTGGTCAACGACTGCATGATGATCGGCAGCCGGTCGGCGGCGCGCATGGCGCGGACCGGATCGGCAGTGCCGACAGGAATGACGTGGCAGTCCGAATAGAGATCGGGGTGGATCACGTCGCTGAACTGCGCTTCGGAGGCGAGCAGATTGGTAATGCCCGGGAACAGCCCGCTGTCCAGCATCGGCCGTGAGGCGGCGCCCGAGGCGGTGAGATCGAGCAGGAGCACACGCAGGCCGGCGTCGGAGACCTCACGCGCCACCAGCACCGACGAGGCGGCCGCTTCGTCGCCTTCCGGCGACACGAATATGGCGCGCGCCGCCCCGGTTGTGATCAGTTCTTCCACCGCCTTGTCGATTTCGACCTCGCCAAGGGTGGGGCGCGCCGACTTGACGTCCTCGCCAGTTGCTGGGGCAGTTGCTGGCGCCGCGCTAGCCGCCTGCGGCTCTGCCTGGGCTTCCGCCGTCCGATCCTCGAGGTCTTCGATATCGGCCGGTTCGTGATTGGACGGTTCGTGGGCAACCGGCATAGTGACCTGTTCGATCCGATCGAAGCGGGCGCCGGCGGCCGGCCGCATGGCGCGACCCGAAAACAGCTCTTGCAGAAGTGTCACGATCGCCATGAGCAGCAACGAGCCGACGAAGGCCGCAGCGGTGATCGGCAGGATCTTCGGGAAATAGGGCTCGGACGGCGCAACCGCGCGGGAAAAGACACGGGCGTCCACCGGCAGATAGTTGCTGTCCTTGCGCGAAGACGCCTCGCGGTAACGGGTCAGGTAGGATTCGAGCAACTGCCGCTGGGCGGTCGCTTCGCGCTGCAGCGCATCCAGTTCGACCTGCTGGTCGCCGGCGCGCGCCGATGCAGCCTTCAGCGTGTTGACGTCGGCGACAAGCTGGTTTTCGCGGGCCTGGGCGGTCTGCGCCTGCGTCATCAGCCCTTTCATGATCTTTTCCGCCTCGTTGCGGATCTGGCGGTCGAGATCGGCAAGCTGCGATCTCAGCGCCCGGATGCGCGGATGATTGTCGAGCAAGGAGGTGGAAAGGTCGGCGATGTTGGTCTTGAGCTCGACCTGCCGCTCGCGCAGCCGCTGGATGAGTTCGGAAGACAGCACCTCTGGTACCGCATCCAGCGAGCCGCCATTCTGCAGCGCCCTGCGCACGCTGTCGGCCGTCGCTTCTGCCGATGCGCGATTGGCCCGCACCCGCGACAGTTCGCTGGACAGTTCGGAAAGCTGTTGGGTGGCGAGCACCGAATTGTTGCCGCCCATCAAAAGATCGGACTGGGCGCGGTAGCTTGCTACCTTGGCCTCGGCGTCCTTAACCCGCTTCGACAGGTCGGCGATCTCAGGCGCCAGCCAGTCGGTTGCGGCGGAATTCGATTCGATGTTGGCATTGCCCTGGACGGAGATGTAGGCGTCGGCGATGGCGTTCGGAATTTCGGCGGCGAGCCTGGGATTTTCCGAGGAGAATTCGATTACGATTACCCGCGATTTTTCAACGCGATAGACGTTGAGTTTCTCGCGCATCTTCGTCAGCACGCGTTCTTCAGGCGGAATCTCGTTGGGGTCGCTTTTCAGGCCGGCGATGACGAGCAGACGGCTCAACATCGGCATGTCCGCCGTCTCGTCGAATTCGGGAAGCCGCGACAGATTGAGCTTCTGCGCCACCTGCTTGAGGATGTCGGTCGAGGCAACAACCTCGACCTGGCTGGTCACGCCTTCCTCGTCGAGAATCGGCTTGTCGTTGTCATTGGTGCCGTCGGGGCGCGTGTAAACCGATTCGCGCGTCTCGATCAAAAGCCGTGTTTCGGCCCTGTAATGCGGCGTGGCGAGCCAGGTGAGCGCGAACGCCAGGCCGGTTATGACCAGCGCCACGACAAGAATGCGCAGCCAATTCCTCGCAAGGCTTGCGAAGAGCTGCCTGAGATCGACGTCGACATCTGCGGCCACGGATTGAACGGACATGCATCCTGCTCCGGTACTTAAAGCACGTCGCGTTTGAACAGATCCATGCGACGCGCTTTAAGCTCTTGTTTTCATGCATGTCGTTGTCCCAAAACCGCTGCGCACTTTTGGGCGACATGCATTGGTCAGGATGCACCGTAAACAACTATGGTAACTCAGCCGTTAATATCACGGTAAGTATCTGTTAGGTTTTACTCGCAAGCGGCAACAAAAGCATCAAAACCGGCCGTGTTTTGTCGGTTGCCGCCGCATCGGCCGCCCGCCTTTACCGGCCATTAACCCTAACGGGATGATAACGGACCTCGATCCCCAGAGTTCGCCGCGGTGTAACAGCGGCCAGTCGAAGGTACGTGTCCGGCCATGAAAAGCACTGCTTCCCTCTTCCGCGCGCTGCTCGCCGTGTCGTTGCTTGCCGGCTGCTCCAGCTACCGGCCGGCGCCAGCCGCCTTCCATAAAATGCTCGACCAGCCTTATCGCCTCGGTGCCGGCGACCGGGTCCGCGTCACCGTGTTCGAGCAGGAAGGATTGACCAACGTCTACAGCGTCGACCAATCCGGTTACCTGTCCATCCCGCTCGTCGGCGCCGTACCGGCGCGCGGCCACACCGCACAGCAACTCGAAGGCGAGATCGCCGACAAATTGCGCCAGGGCTACCTGCGCGATCCGGACGTTTCGGTCGAGATAGACCGCTACCGGCCGATCTTCATCATGGGCGAAGTCGGTGCCGCGGGCCAGTACTCCTATGTTCCCGGCCTGACCGTGCAAAAGGCGATCGCCATCGCCGGCGGTTTCAGCCCGCGCGCCAACCAGGAAAGCGTCGACATCACCCGCGACATCAATGGCAAGGTCATAACCGGTCGCGTGGCCACCTCCGACCCACTCCTGCCTGGCGACACGGTCTACGTTCGCGAACGCCTGTTCTAGACCACGTGGCGGACACACTCAGGATCGTCCACTGCTTTCGCTCACCTGTCGGAGGGATTTTTCGTCACGTGCGCGACCTGACCGAGGCGCAGGTCGCCGCCGGGCATGCCGTCGGCATCGTCTGCGATTCGACGACGGGTGGCGATTTTGAGGAAAATTTGTTCGAACAAATGAAGGGCAAAATGGCGCTCGGCATCCATCGGACGCCAATGCAGCGGCATGTCGGACCGGGCGATCTCGCTTCGGCCTGGCGCACCTTCGGGCTTATCAAGGAATTGCGGCCGGACGTGCTCCACGGGCACGGCGCCAAGGGTGGCGCCTATGCCCGCCTGTTCGGCTCATTGTTGCGGGTATCAAGGTCTCGCGTAGCCCGCCTTTATTCGCCTCACGGCGGCTCTCTTCACTATGACGAGACCACCGCCACGGGGAAGCTGTTTTTCGCGCTCGAACGGTTCATGGCGCGCTTCACCGACTATCTTCTGTTTGTCTCCGATTACGAAAGGCAGACATATCACAGGAAGGTCGGCGAACCGCCCATCCCGAACAACCTTGTCTACAACGGCTTGAGCGCCGCCGAGTTCGAGCCGGTGCGAACCGAGCAGAATGCGGCCGATGTCCTCTATATCGGCATGATGCGCGACCTCAAGGGACCGGACATCTTCATCGATGCGCTCGTCCTTGCCGGAACGCGGCTCGGCCGCCCGGTGAAAGCTGTGATGGTCGGAGACGGCGACGACCTGCCGCGCTACCATGCGCAAGTGAAGCGGCTCGGTCTCGAAGGCCATACGCGCTTCCTGCCGCCGATGCCGGCGCGCAAAGCCTTCGCGCTGGCCGAACTGGTTATCGTTCCCTCGCGTGCGGAAGCCATGCCTTACATCGTTCTGGAAACGCTCGCCGCCGGCAAATCGATGATCGCCACCGCCGTCGGCGGCATCCCGGAAATCTTTGGCGCCGGCTCCCCTGCCCTGATCCGGCCTGACCCGCGCGAACTCAGCAACAAGATGAGCGCGGCGCTGGCCGACCTCAATGCCTACGGCAGCCTGATGCCCGACACCGCCGACCTCAAGACGCGATTCGGCGCCGACGTGATGGCCGCCGCGATCGAGACGGCCTATTTCGCCGCGCTCAAGCGGTAACCCCAAAAGGGCGCTAACCCCAAAGCTTCTCCAAAGCCACCTGTTGTTTCAAGGGTTTCTTAGCTCTCTTTTGCTATTCACCTGAGGGAAGCTTTGCGGATGCACCCATGAACGAGATCGATCCCGCACGCCGCTTTTCGATAGACGCGGTGCGCAAATTCAACGGCCCGACCAACAGCGATAGCCTTGGCGGGATGAACGACGTCGCCCGTCAGGTCGCGTCGCAATACCGGCGCGATACCATGTCGCCGATCATGGTCAGCGGCGTCTTGCGCATGGTCGAATTCGCGCTGCTGTTCCTGTCGGGCCTCTGCGTCTATTTCTACTATGTCGGCTTCTTCAGCCATCTCGCCTGGCAATATCCGCTGACGATCGCCGCCGCCTCGTTCCTCGCAGTGGTGCTGCTCGACGTCACCGACTGCTACCAGGTCGTCTCGTTGATGCGGCCGCTCGCCAATTTCGGCCGTCTCCTGCTGGTCTGGGCCGGCACCTTCGCCTTGATGGCGCTGACGGCATTCGCCATGAAGATGTCGGAAGACTATTCGCGCCTGTTTTTCGGCACCTGGTTCGTCGTCGGCTTCATGCTGATCTTCGGCCTGAGGCTGCTGATGTCGAAGCTGATCCGGCGCTGGGCGCGCGACGGGCGCATGGAGCGCCGCGCCGTCATCGTCGGCGGCGGCACGGCGGCGGAAGTCCTGATCCGCTCCGTCGAAAAGCAGCCCTACAACGACATTCGTATCTGCGGCATCTTCGACGACCGCGGGGACAAGCGCTCGCCACCCATCGTCGCCGGCTATCCGAAGCTCGGCACCGTTTCAGAGCTCATCGAGTTCGCCCGCATCGCCCGCATCGACATGCTGATCGTGTCGCTGCCGCTGACCGCCGAATCGCGCGTCCTGCAGCTTTTGAAGAAGCTGTGGGTGCTGCCGGTCGATATCCGGCTCTCGGCGCATTCGAACGCGCTGCAATTTCGGCCACGCGCCTATTCCTACATCGGCTCGGTGCCGATGCTCGATATCTTCGACAAGCCGATCAACGACTGGGATTCGGTCGCCAAGCGCGCCTTCGACATCGTCTTCTCGATCGTCGGCATCCTCGTGTTCTTGCCAGTCATGCTGGTGACCGCGATCGCCATCAAGCTCGACAGCAAGGGACCGGTGCTGTTCCACCAGAAGCGGCATGGCTTCAACAACGAGATCATCGAGGTCTACAAGTTCCGTTCGATGTACACGGACAAGGCGGATCCGACGGCCAAGCAGACGGTGACCAAGAACGACCCGCGCGTCACCCGCGTCGGCCGCTTCATCCGCAAGACCTCGATCGACGAGTTGCCGCAGTTCTTCAATTCGCTTTTCGGTTCGCTGTCGCTGGTTGGGCCGCGCCCGCATGCCATTGCCGCGCAGTCGCACAACCTTCTCTACAATGAGGTGGTCGACGGCTATTTCGCACGCCACAAGGTCAAGCCCGGCGTCACCGGTTGGGCCCAGATCAATGGCTGGCGCGGCGAGATGGACACCAACGAGAAGATCCGCATGCGGACGGAATACGACCTCTATTATATCGAGAACTGGTCGCTGCTGTTCGATCTGAGAATCCTGTTCCTGACACCGATCCGGCTGCTCAATACGGAAAATGCCTATTGAGCGCCGTCGCGCATGAGCTGCCGCCGGCTGCAGTCAACGCCAAGCTGATCGTGCTGATTGCGTCGAGCGCGGTTTTCCTCGGCGTCTTCCTGTCCGGCTTCGTCATCGCCGAGCCGGCGCCATACGACCTCTACATGGTCGGGCTGATTATAGTGTGGTGCTTGTTCGGCCTGCGCATATCGCGCGCGGCGGCGCCGCTGCTGGTGCTGCTGGTGGTCATGAACATCGGCGGCATGATCTCGATGACCCAGATGTCGGATATTGCCGGCACCCCGCTCTATCTCTCCGTGTCGCTGTTCCTCGCCTTCACCGCGGTGTTCTTTGCCTCGGTGACATCGGTCCAGCCAAACCTCTACCGGGTTATCTTCCTGGCCTATGTGATGTCGGCGGTGCTGACCTCGCTGCTCGGCATAGCAGGCTATTTCCATGCCTTTCCCGGGGCGGAGATCTTCACCAAATACGACCGCGCGACCGGCGCCTTTCAGGATCCGAACGTGTTCGGGCCGTTCCTGGTGCTGCCCGGCATTTACCTGCTCTATCTCTTGCTGACAGGCCCTATCGCACGCATGCCCTTGCTAGCGGTGCCGCTGCTGATCATCACGGCCGGCATTTTCTTCTCCTTCTCGCGCGGCGCCTGGGGCATGTTCGGCGTTTCGGCGATCCTGCTTACCGGCGCCCTGTTCCTGCAGAGCGCCAGCGGCAAGTTCCGGCTGCGTGTCGTCGTCATGACCATCGCCGCCGTCTCGCTGCTGGTCATTGCGATGCTCGTCATCCTGCAGTTGCCGGGCGTCTCGGAGATGTTTTCCAGCCGTGCCCAGCTGGAACAGAGCTACGATACCGCCCGCCTCGGCCGTTTCGCGCGTTACACGATCGGTTTCCAGATGGCGCTGGAGCATCCGCTCGGCATCGGCCCGCTCGTCTTCGGCACGATTTTCGGCGAGGACACGCACGACATCTGGCTGAAGATGCTGATGGACTATGGCTGGCTCGGCTTCGTGTCGTTCCTGACGCTGACTTGCTGGACGATAGCAGCCGGCTTCCGCATTCTCCTGCGCGACAGGCCGTGGCAGCCCTACCTTCTGTGCGCCTATGTCGCCTTCATCGGCAATATCGGGCTGGGCACCTTCATCGACATCGATCACTGGCGCCACGTCTATCTGCTGCTCGGCCTGATCTGGGGCGCCATTGCATTGGAATACCGCCATCATCGGCAGTTGCGGCCGGCGGAGCTGACCGCGCCGGCGGCTAAGGCATGATGGATTTCTGGGGGCAAGTCGAAGTTTTGAAATGGTCGGAGTGGCCGGATTCGAACCGACGACCCCTTGACCCCCAGTCAAGTGCGCTACCGGGCTGCGCTACACTCCGGACCGGTCGCGATGTATCGTGATAACCCGGGTCGGGTCAACCGAATTCGGCGGCCGTCACGCCGACGCCCAGTACGGTGGATTTGAAGTTCCTGCTCTGTTGGACGTCGTCAACATTCAGAAACTTCAAATCCAGAATGACACTCGTTTCTCTGGCTTGATCCTCTGGCGTCGCTGCTATCAGACGGGTCGTCGATTTTCCACGGATTGCGTCAGCACGGCTGTATTGATCAGCGCGTTTTCCGGAAGCCGAAGTGCGGAGGCTATTCGCCGAAGCTTCGACGGATCGGCATTCTTGCCGTTCTCGATGTCCGCGATTTCATCGATCGCCAGGCCGCACGTCAGAGACAGCTCTTCCATGCTGTATCCCCTGGTTTCTCGGATGGCCTTGAGGGCGCTGTGGTCGGTCGCAGCTTCGGTCGCCGACAGTTCGGAAAAAGCTTCGCTTCTTGCTATTTGGGGCATTTGGCAACTCCGTGGATTTAAAGAGTTTGATCAAATCAAGATGTTGCCTGAGACGGCGCAGAGAATGCCCTCTCGGTAGTGATTTGCCAAGCGCCAAAGGTGCCGTCACGGCATCGTGATACCGATCGGCGCAGCCCCGGCACAGGCCTCGGCGGCACCGGCACGGGAGCGCCATCCCGCTCGAGTTCTTTGACGGCCGATCGCCGAAATTGTTGAACCTCCCTTGTTTAGCCGGCTGTCGCTGGCTCGGCAGCCGTTTTGAAAGGATCGAATCGGCGGCGGAAGCCTGATGCAACGCAGGACGCATCAGGGCTGCGATTTTTTTGAACCGACGCGTGAACCTTTCCTCTCCGGGCCGCACCAAGACGGTATGGGACGCCATAAGGCGATCCCCAACCGGGAAGGACGCCTTGACGGCGATCCTCGATGCAGAGAAGGAAATGCTCTAATGACCAATATTTCGAACTTCAAGCGCCTGTCGCTCGCCGCTGCCATCGTCGTCTCGGCCTTCGGCTCGATTTCTGTTCCGAGCTCGGCCTTCGCCGACGGCACCCATCCGAGCGGTGGCGGCGCCGTCTGCAAGGGTTTCGGCAACTGTCTGGTGCTGCAGATCGACTGCAAAGGCACCTACACCGACGCCACAGACAAGAACGGCACCGTCTACGGCAAGTGCAGCCAGCTCATGAAGGTCGATCCGAAGAGCAAGATCAAGCTCGCGCGCTGATCGCCTGTCGTCGACAAAACTGGCGGTCGTCCACGGACGGCCGCCATTTTCTTGTCTCAACGTGCCGATCTCGATCTCGTTCGCGACGTTTTCTGCTGGCGGCTGAGGAACAGGCTTGCGACGAGCCCGACCACAACCAGCCCGACGGCGGCCGCTGTCGCCGGGTGATCGCGGGCTGTCTTTTCTATCACCCTGCTATGCCTCCTGATCGCAGGCAGAGCCTCATTGAGGCGCTCGGCAAGATCCGAATAGTAGTCCGAGGCGGTGTCACGCCCGTCCTCGTAATAGGCGCTGCCGCGCCTGGACACGGCTTTTCTCAGCGCCGCCAGTTCCCTGGAGAGGGCTGCGACCTGCTTTTCAAGGTCAATGTCGGAGAGGGTCGAAAATGATACCATGATATGCTTCCTTCCTTTGCGAAAAGGAACGCATGATTTCGGAAGCAGTTCCGGTTTCTGACGGCGATCGGTCGGCCCTTAAAGCGCATCGCGTCTGAAGGGGTTCATGAGACCCGCTTTAAGTTCTTTTATCCATGTCGTTATCCCAAACCGCTGCGCGCCCTCTTGTCAGGCCTGAGGGCATGCCTTTGGGCGACATCGACTACAGCGCCGCGCGTCCTATTGGACGCGCAAAGGACGCTGTAGCACTTTAATTTTGCGTATGATCCTTTCCGAAAATCGACTGCGATTTTTGGGTCATGCGCTATCGCACCTGATCGAGCAGGCGCTTGCATTCCAGCAGGTCGAACAGCGCTTCCTGCAGCAAGGCGCGATTGTCGCGCGAGAGTTTCGACGTGCCTGGCTGCACCGGGCCTTCGTCGTCGGTCTTGCCCAGGCCGAAAAAGCGCCGGCTGGGTTTCACCTTGGGCTCGCCGACCAGCATCTCGTCATCGGCGCCGCGCGGCTGGGCTGCCGGCGTCAGCGGCACCGCATCGGCCTGCCGGCGTTGGGAGATCGCCTCGACGGCCGCCATGTCGCCACTGCCGATGGCGACCAGGAAATGGTTGCCGTTCTCGCGCAGCAGCTTCTGCACGCCCTTGATCGTATAGCCCTGGTCGTAGAGCATGTGGCGGATGCCCTTGATCAGTTCGACATCCTGCGGCCGGTAGTAGCGGCGGCCGCCGCCGCGCTTCATCGGTTTGATCTGGTTGAAACGCGTTTCCCAGAAACGCAGCACATGCTGCGGCAGGTCGAGATCTTCTGCGACCTCACTGATGGTGCGGAAAGCATCGGGGCTCTTGTCCATGGGCGAAATCCTCACGCTGGAGCATGATCCCGAAAAGTGGGAATCGGTTTTCGGCCAGGATCACGCTCAACAAAGAGTCATTCCGATCCGGCTTATTCTGCCGAATCGGGCCTTATTTCAGCGGTTTATAAAACAATATTCAAGCCCGGCGTCAAAGGGGGCAACCGTTTTCAACCGGGCTTTTGAAGCGCAGGCGCTATTTGCTGCCCTTGGCCTTGCTGTTCTGGTGGGCGCGCAGGATGCGGTTCTTCAGCACATTCGACGATTTGAAGGTCATCACGCGGCGCGGCAGGATCGGCACTTCCTCGCCGGTTTTCGGATTGCGCCCGATGCGCTCGTTCTTGGAGCGGACATGGAACGTCGCGAATGACGACAATTTCACCGTCTCACCGCGAACGATAGCTTCGCAAATCTCGTCCAGAACCGCTTCGACGAGCTCGGCCGATTCAGTGCGCGACAAGCCAACCTTGCGATAAACGGCTTCAGCAAGATCGGCGCGCGTAAGTGTCTTTCCCCCCATGCGAACCGTCCCCATCAGCTCAAAAACATAACTCTATACAAGCAAAGATAGAGCCTAAGTAATTGATCCGGCAAGGTCAAGGACCGAACCTGTCAGTTCGGCACTTACCAGCGAACCAAAACCGCGCCCCAGGTGAAGCCCCCGCCCATCGCCTCGATCAGCACCAGATCACCCTTCTTGATACGGCCGTCGGCGACCGCCACCGACAGAGCCAGCGGCACGGAAGCCGCCGAGGTGTTGCCGTGCAAATCGACCGTAACCACCACCTTTTGCTCTGCTATCCCGAGCTTTTTGGCTGAAGCGTCGATAATCCGTTTATTCGCCTGATGCGGCACGAACCAGTCGAGATCCTCAGCGGTGATGCCGGCAGCTGAGAACGTCGCCTCGATGACGTCGGTGATCATGCCGACCGCGTGCTTGAACACTTCGCGGCCTTCCATCCTGAGATGCCCCACCGTTCCGGTGGTCGACGGTCCACCATCGACGAACAGCTTGTCCTTGTGGGCCCCGTCGGAGCGCAGGCTGGCCGCCAGCACGCCGTGGTCGGCAATGCTGCCCGCCCCCTCTCCTGCTTCCAGCACCATCGCCCCGGCGCCGTCGCCAAACAGGACGCAGGTCGAGCGGTCGCTCCAGTCGAGGATGCGCGAGAAGGTTTCCGAGCCGATCACCAGCACGCGTTTGGCCAGACCGCCGCGGATATAGAGGTCGGCTGTCGTAACCGCATAGACGAAGCCCGAGCACACCGCCTGCAGGTCGAAGGCGAAGCCGTGATGCATGCCGAGCCGGTTCTGGATGTCGACGGCGGTCGCCGGAAAGGTGTTGTTGGGCGTCGACGTCGCCAGCACGATCAGGTCGATATCGGCAGGCGTCAGGCCGGCATTGTCGAGGGCTGCGCGCGCCGCCGCCTCGCCGAGCGAAGCCGTGGTCTCGTCGTCGGCCGCGATATGGCGTTGGCGGATGCCGGTGCGCTGGGCGATCCATTCGTCGGAGGTCTCGACCATGCCTTCGAAATCGGCATTCTTCATGATTCGGCGGGGCAGCGCGGCGCCTGTGCCGCGCACGACTGATCTGATCAAGGCTCTTTCCTATTCCTCTGCGTCGGCAACGACGTCGGATTTCCGAATTGTCTGGGCATGCGGATTGCGCGCATGGAACAGGTCGAGATCGGCTTCGATGCGATCGAGCAGATTGTTGCGAACCATGTCGTAGCCAAGCTCGATCGCCGCCGCGAAGCCGTCCGAATCAGCCCCGCCATGGCTTTTCACCACGATGCCGTTCAGACCCAGGAAAACCCCGCCATTGGAGCGGCCGACATCCATCTTTTCGCGCAGGCGATCGAAGGCGCCCTTGGCGAATATATAGCCGATCCTGGCCATCAGCGTCCGGTCCATCGCGGCGCGCAGGTAACCGGCGATTTGTCTTACCGTGCCTTCCGCCGTCTTCAGCGCGATGTTGCCGGCAAATCCTTCAGTGACGACCACGTCGACCGTGCCTTTGCCGATGTCGTCGCCCTCGACGAAACCATGGTAGTTCATCGAGGCCATGTTGGCCTCGCGCAACATGCGGCCCGCTTCCTTGACCTCTTCCTGGCCCTTGATCTCCTCGACGCCAACGTTGAGCAGACCGATGCTCGGCCGTTCGATGCCGAACACCGAGCGCGCCATGCCGGTGCCCAAAATGGCGAAATCAACCAATTGATGCGCATCCGCGCCGATGGTGGCGCCGACGTCCAGCACCACGCTTTCGCCGCGCAATGTCGGCCAGAGCGCCGCGATCGCCGGACGGTCGATGGTCGCCATCGTGCGAAGGCAGAATCTCGACATCGCCATCAGCGCGCCGGTGTTGCCGGCCGAGATGCAGGCGTCGGCAGTGCCTGCCTTGACCGCCTCGACCGCTTTCCACATCGACGACTTCCAGCGGCCATGGCGCAGCGCCTGGCTCGGCTTGTCGTCCATCCTGACTGCTATGTCGCAGTGGATGAACTCGCTCACTTCCGCCAGCTTCGGGAGTTTTGCGAGTTCGGGGCGCACTGCCTCCTCGCGACCATAGATGACGAAGCGGATGTCGGGACGCCGGGTCGCGACCGTCATGAGCGCCGGGATGACCACGCTTGGTCCGTGATCGCCGCCCATGGCATCGATGGAAATCCTGATCACGCGGTGTTCATCTCACAGTTTGCTTGAGCGAGCGCCTGGCGCTGGCAACGGTCTGGGGCTCGCGAAGTTTCGGCGAAAATAGCGTTTTTGGGCTGCCGCACAACCGGCTTTCTCCGATTGGGTCGGGTTTTCAGGATTTTCCCAGCAGGGAACGCAGCTTTTGCTGGAATTCGCTTTCCGCAGTCCCGGCATCGTCGGCAGCCTCCATCGAAACGCCTTGCTTGCGCGGATAGGGATCGATCGCCAACCCAAAGAACTGTTCGGCGAGTGCCCCGACGTCAATCGAATTGCCGGAAAACGTTTCAGGACTGTCCGGCCCTTCGGCATCGAGCATTATCTCGCCGCCGCCCTCGAAACCCTGCCGCCCGAGCTTGGACTGCTCCGGCAGAAACAGTGCGTCGACCGCTTCGTCGATATGCGCCTCGACCGGGTCGAGGGTGACGACGCAGGCTTGGGTGATATCGGCCTCGACGCGGCCGCTGACCTTGACGCCGTTGCGCTTCCATGGCGCCACCAGTAGTTCGGCGCGGTAGTTCTCGACCGAGAGCAACTCGTGCTCGCCCGCTAGCGCGGCGCGCTGCGCGGCGTCGGCCTCGATCACCACCGGCAGTCCCTTTTGCGGCAGCCGGGCGACATTGGCCACGAAGGACACGGGGCTCTGGTGATCGGGGCTCTGGGAATCGGCGTGTTTCATCTTTTCCTTAGATAGTCTTGGCCGCGGGGAATGCCACCGTGCCGGAAACAATCGATTCGGTCGCCTGTTCGGCGAGTCGCTTGGAGACATCGGCGACGTAGCCGGCCAGATGCGTTGCTTGCGGCCAGGTGCCGGCATCGGGCCGGACATTGCGGGCAAGGGCAGCGACGAGTGCATCATGGTCGTTTCGTTCCAGCGCATCGTCATAGGCGGCGGTGCGACCATAGAACATCTTCGCCAGTTTCTTCATGCGCTTCGGCACGCCGACGTCGCCGATGCCCAGTTCCCGCAGCGAATGCTCGACATCCATGAAGAATTCGTCGATCAGCACCTGCGCGACCTCCCCGGCAACACCGCCCTCGCCGCGCAGCCGGTGCTGGAACAGGAACATGTGTAGCGACAGCATCTCGAAGCGGCCGAGCGGCGTGTCCGGTACATTCCAGTCGGAATAAAACACGGTTTGCCGCGCCGCTGCCACGATTTGTGCGTAAAGCGCCTCGGTGATAGCGCGGTTGGCGTGACGTTCGCGACCAAAAAGGCGCTGGAACATTGAGGGTGGTCTCCCGGGGACCGTTTGTTGAATTGGCCTTGTTGCATCGGCGAGCAAGCTGGTTTACCGGTTTTGCGGCCCAGCGCAAGTTGCGGCCAGCTAATGGAGTTGTAGTTGCGCGCGCTGAAATTCAAGTCGACTTTTCTGCCCAGGTCCGCTTTGCCCAGATCCGCCGGCGCGGTCTCGTTGCTGGTGGTTGCATCGGCGCTTTCCGCCTGCAACTCGTCGAAGATGATCGGTGATCTCAATCCGAGCGAGACGCTGACGCAGGGCTATGTCATCGACCAGCAGGCGATTGACCTGGTGCCGGTCGGCTCGAGCCGCGAACAGGTGCTTCTGGCGCTCGGCACGCCATCGACGAAGGCGACTTTCGACAACGAAGCCTTCTACTACATCTCACAGACGCGCAAGCGTTACGTCGCCTTCGACAAGCCGAGGCTGGTCGACCAGAAGGTGCTGGCGGTCTATTTCGGCGAGGACGGGCGCGTTACCCAGATCGCCAATTACGGCTTGAAGGACGGCAAGGTGTTCGACTTCATCTCGCGGACCACGCCGACCGGCGGCAAGGACCAGAACTTCCTCAGCCAGATCATCAACGGCGCCAGCAAGCTGGCGCCCGGCCTCCCCGGTGGCGGCGGCAGCTCGCTCAGCGGCACCTGATCCATCCGACAGAATCGGCTTCTCATCCCTTCCTTTTGCTTCCCTGAAAGCAGCAACATCTCAGGTGACCGAAAACCCGCGGGAGCGATCCTGCGGGTTTTTGTTTTGAGACAGCAAGCCACCGTCGCAGGCTGCGGGCCCAGACGACTTGAACGCGATCTCGGCCCGTCACGGACGTCACTGTCCTGACGCTGCACTTCCAAAAAAACGAAAAACCCGCGGGGATCGTCCCGCGGGCTCGGTTCTGGATTTCGGCCCTGGGAAGGCCGAGCGGACTCAGCCGTGCGCGAGCACGGCCAGCAGCAGCAGGGCGACGATGTTGGTGATCTTGATCGCCGGGTTGACTGCCGGGCCGGCGGTGTCCTTGTAGGGATCGCCGACAGTGTCGCCGGTCACCGAGGC
>NZ_RZSU01000123.1:0-16931 GCF_003997585.1 Mesorhizobium sp. M5C.F.Cr.IN.023.01.1.1
TAGTTCGCCACGGCTTCGCCGGCAACGGCAAAAGCAGATGATGTTACATGCCGAAACGCAACGTTATGAAACTCATAAGCGCCTGATGCATTCTGTCCTCGATCGTCACCCGGTAGCGGGGGCGTGATTAGAGGAGAGATGTCATGAAGAAACTCATTCTTGCGTCGGTTTCGGTGCTTGCCCTGCTTGGCGTTGCGGCTTGCAGCGACAGCGGCACGGGCGGGGACGCCACAACGACGCAGAGCACCAATCCGCCGGCGAATGAACAGCCAATGCAGCCGGCTCCTGACGCGACGAAGCCGGCCGAGCCGGCTCCGGCACAGCCTGCGCCGGCGCAGTAATTCTCATGTGAATGAACAGAAGGCCGGCATCATGCCGGCCTTCTGAGTTCAGGACGCGCTCCTTTCGGCCGCCGCACGCCCAGTTTCGCCCGGTACTTTTTCGCCCAGCAGAAGGGGCCGAATGGCAAGGCGACGAGGGCTGGCAGTTTCGCGCGCTGTGGCCGCCGCTGCCGCCTGCTGATTTTCCATGATAGACGGTTGCGCCAGCTGGTCAGGCGGCCGCGAAATCGGCTGGGCCGGCCCTGCGGCATTGTCTTCGCTTGATAGCGGTGGCCAGTTAGCCCTAATAGGTGCCTATGTCGATTTGGGATCGCCTTGGCGACTTCATCACGCGCGTTTCGTCCTCAACCTCGTCCGGCGTCGCCGACGTGGTCGAGGCTGTTCGCACGGTTTTCTCCGGCGATCCGGATCTGCGCCGGCGCGTCGCCTTCTCGGTAGCGATGATCGCACTGTCGGCCAAGATGGCCAAGGCCGACGGCATCGTCACGCAGGACGAGGTGCGCGCCTTCCAGCAGATATTCGAAGTGCCGAAGGAACAGACGCGCAATGTGGCGCGGCTCTATGATCTTGCCAAGCGCGACATTGCCGGATTCGAGACCTATGCCGCGCGCATGGCGCAGCTTTGCGGCTCCGGTCATTCGAACTGCAAGATGCTGGAGGACATTCTCGACGGGCTGTTCCACATCGCCAAGGCCGACGGGCTGGTCCACGAGCGCGAAGGCCAGTTCCTGCATCGTATTGCCGAGATTTTCCGGATCGAGGAGGCGCATTACCAGAGTATTCTGGCCCGGCACGTCGACCTGGGTGCGGCCGATCCCTATGTCGTGCTTGGCATCGATCGGGGAAAAACGTTCGAGGAGGTCAGGAAGCGTTATCGCAAGCTGGTTTCGGACAACCATCCCGACCGGCTGATCGCACGCGGGCTGCCGCAGGAATTCATCAAGATCGCAACGAGCAGGATAGCGGCGATCAACGCGGCCTATGAGATGATCGAACGAGGCCTGCGGCACGCATGAGCGGCTTCCCGCCCGACGAGCCGAGCGCCGAGGTAAGGGTATCGCCGAATTTCGGTCCACGACGCGAGAAGCCCGACATGATCGTGCTGCACTACACCGGGATGGAGACTGGCGCCGGCGCCGAAGAATGGCTGTGCGATCCGGCCAGCGAGGTTTCGTCGCATTATCTCGTCCATGAGGACGGCCGCATCGTCCAGATGGTCAGGGAAAGCGACCGTGCCTGGCATGCCGGCAAGAGTTCCTGGTTCGGACGCAGCGACATCAACTCCTGTTCGCTCGGCATCGAGATCGTCAATCCGGGGCATTCGCTGGGCTATCGGAATTTTCCGAAACCGCAGATCGATGCCGTCATCAGCCTGTGCAAGGGAATTGTTCAGCGCCATTCGATTCCGGCCCAACGGGTGCTCGCCCATTCCGACGTGGCGCCGGGACGCAAGATCGACCCCGGCGAGAAGTTCCCTTGGAAAGCGCTGTTCGAGGCCGGTGTCGGCCATCTCGTCGAAGCGGCACCCCTCAGGCGCGGCGCGGTGCTGAAGGCCGGCGATGCGAATGCCGAGGTCGAGGCGTTGCAATCGATGCTGGCGCTCTACGGTTATGGCGTGGAGATATCAGGCTATTTCGACCGGCATACCGAAATCGTGGTTGAGGCTTTTCAACGGCACTTCCGCCAACGCAAAGTGGATGGCGTGGCCGACGGATCGACAATCCGCACGCTGGAAAGGCTGCTTGCTTCCGTGAGGGCAGTTCCGTCCAAGTAGTCTTTTCCTAGTTGTTAAGTTACAGCCTGTCACTCAAAGTGACTTGCCCCGCCTTTTTTGCCGCCAATTCGGTCGTCAAAGGCGATCCGTGCAAGTTGTCGGACCTACTGCCCCAGATGTTCCGATGTTGGTTAGCGTAGCTGCGTGAAGTTCTTCGCGCGGTTCAAACAGAACAGGATCCCATGCAGAAATTGACCGTTTTAACGGCAGCTGTTGCTGCCGGCGTAATGACTTTTGCCATCGGTGCTGCCAATGGCGCGCCGCTGAGCCAGCGGGCCGACCAGGGTTTCATTACCGTGTCCGATAAAACCGCCACGCCGAAAGCCGGCCAAGATGCAAAGGAAAAAAGGACAGCCTCCGCAAAGGCGGTAAAAGCTGCTGCGGTAAAGGTGAAAAAGCCAGCGTCCGCAAAGGCGGGCAAAGCTGGGGTAAAGGTGAAAAAGTCAGCCTCTGCAAAAAATCCAATCACCAAGCGACACGTGAAGCGCAACAGGACCCGCATCGACCAGGCGACGACGGCGTCGATCGGCCGGCAAAGCCGGGCGGCGGCGCCGAAGGCGGCGACCGCTGGCGGCAGTGGCCAGTATTCGGCGATTATCGAGCGTCATGCCGCCAGCAATGGTGTGCCGGTCTCGCTCGCCAAGGCCGTCATCATGATCGAAAGCAGCTTCCGGCCGGACCAGGTCGGCAGCGCCGGTGAGATCGGCCTGATGCAGATCAAGCCGTCGACGGCGCGGATGATGGGTTACAGCGGCTCGATCAAGGGCCTCTACGATCCCGAGACCAACATCAAATACGGCATGAAATACCTCGCCATGGCGCAGAACCTCGGCGGAGGCACGACCTGCGGCACGATCCTCAAATACAATGCCGGCCATGGCGCCAAGCGGATGAACCCGATTTCCGCGGCCTATTGCGGCAAGGTCAAGGTGCAGTTGGCCGCGCTTGGAGCGCCGGCGTAATAAGCCCGAACCTGCTTTTTTCTTGCGTTTTCGGCCTTGAACCCCTTTATACGCCTTGCCAGCTGGCCGGGCGGCCGCACCCGCGAAGCCGAAAGGCTGCGGGTGAGGAAAGTCCGGGCTCCATGGAGACACGGTGCCGGTTAATGGCCGGCGGGGGCGACCCTAGGGAAAGTGCCACAGAAAGCAAACCGCCACGATCCGTCGTGGTAAGGGTGAAAGGGTGGGGTAAGAGCCCACCGCGCGACTGGCAACAGGAGCGGCACGGTAAACCCCACCGGGAGCAAGACCGAATAGGGGCGGTGCGAGGGGAAACCCTCGAGGGCTGTTTCCGGCTCACCGTCCGGGTAGGTTGCGTGAGGTGCATGGCAACATGCGCCCAAGATGAATGGCCGCCACGTTCTCGCGCCGCAAGGGGCGAGGCCATACAGAACCCGGCTTACAGGCCAGCTGGCAATTTCTTCCAGATTACAAGGAAAATCCTTGATATCAGCAGGTTGCGTCTTCAGGCGCGCCTGCTGGTTCAGGCGCTTCATTGATTGAATCAGCTTTGCTGATTGTGCGCGGAACAAGCGTTTTTTGAAGTTGGTACGATTAAATCGTACCAATTGTACGGGCATTATCAGGCGCATCATGGGTCAGGTCGACAAACGGAGTATCACACTTTCGCCGGAACCGGCGGCGGCGGTCGACGATGTGGTCGCCGCCGGCGAGTACGCTTCGGCGAGCGAGGTGATCCGCGACGCACTCAGGCAATGGAAGGACCGGCGCGATCTGCACTGCTATACCGTCGAGGAGTTGCGCAAGCTGGTGCAGGAGGGGGTCGACAGCGGGCCGGCGCTGGACGGGCCGCCAATCATCGAACAATTGCGCGCCAATATCTTAAAATGGCCGAGGCCAAAGGCCTTGAGGAGTGAAATACCGCCTGCTTCCTCAGGCGTTGATCGACCTCGAAATTATCGGCGACTACATTGCCGAACACAATCCTAATGCGGCGATCCGCATCGTGGATACCTTAGAGAGGCGTTGGGATTGCTGACCCTGCACCCCTTCTCAGGCGCGCCGCGCGAAGATATTGCGCCTGGCATCCGCCACTTGGTCTTCGGCGAGTATCTAACCTTGTACCGTGTCGGCGAGGCCGTCGAGATCCTGCGCGTTGCTGCATGGCCGGCGCAATATCGAAGCTGACGATCTGGCTCGTGATCGGTTCGTTCAGCCGGCGATGCCGTCCAGCGACGCTTCGATCGCCTGCCAAAGCTCTTCCACCGGCTCGCAGCCGACCGACAGGCGAACGAAGCCAGGCGGAACGGCATCACCCCAGCGGGCGCGCCGCTCGGCCGAAGAGTGGACGCCGCCGAAGGAGGTCGCCGGCTGGATCAGGGCGCAGGCGCCGATGAACGCTTCGGCCTTGGCTTCACTCCCCAGGTCAAGGCCGATAAGAAAGCCGAAACGCCTCATCTGGGTGATCGCCAGATTGTGCGAAGGGTCATCTTCCAGTCCAGGAAAGCGGACGGATTTCACGGCCCGATGATTTGACAGGCGTCGGGCGATCAGTTCGGCCGACGTGCACATGCGGTCGAAGCGGACTTCCAGCGTCTCGAGGCCTCGATGGACCAGCCAGGCTTCGAACGGTCCGGGGATGGAGCCTGACAGTTTCCGCCAGTCACGGATGGCAGTTATGATCCCGGCGTCACGGCTGGCGACATGGCCAAACAGCGCGTCGGAATGGCCATTGGGCGCCTTGGTGTCAGCAGCAACCACGATATCGGCACCGAGATCGAGCGGGCGCTGACCGTAAGGCGTCATCGTGGTGTTATCGGCGAAGACCAGCGCGCCGGCCTCGTGCGCAAGGCGCGCCACGCCGGCCATGTCGCAAATGTCCAGCCCGGGATTGGATGGGGTCTCGACGAACACCAGCCGGTAGCCGGAAAAACCGCCGTCCAGAAAGGACTTGGTCGGTCTTGTGTCGAACGAGACGTCGAAAGGTTTGAGGAAGCGCTCGGCAAGCACGCGAGGCGTGTAGTAACCATCGGACGGCAACAGGATGCGATCGCCTGCCTTGAGCAGCGCGAAAAAGACCGCCGCGATCGCGGCCATGCCCGACGGGAACGCTACCGACGGCGCGTCCTCAAGGTGGCCGAGCATGTCTTCCACCGCGTCCCATGTCGGGTTGTCGGAGCGTCCGTACTGGCTGACACCGGCCGGGTTGCCAGGCAGATGGAAAGTTGTCGTCATTATCAGCGGCAGCGAGACCGGGTCGCCCTTAGCGAGCTTGACGCCACGCAAATGGGCAAGGGTAGCGGCGCGCGACTTCGCTGTTTCGGACATCGTTTTTCGAACCCTGACTTTGAGGAAAAGAATGCGCAGACGCTATGCCGGGACTCACCGGCAGGCAAGCGCCGAACCGCGCCGGCAACCGCTCTAAACGCTTCGTTAGGCTTAATGGAGCATAAAGACGGGAGTGCCGTCAGAGCTGCTCCCATCGGTTGTGGCGCGCGCGTTTGTGAAGCCTATTCCCGTTGACGCCCATAGCGCCCCATGATATCCCATTTCGATATTCAAGCCTTCGTTCCGCGTCAGGGTGAAGCGTACGCCAATCGGGCAGCCGCGGCGGCTGCGCGTTCGCCTGTTTTCGCCTTTCAGAACGAAGTGAGTTTTGGGCAGGGACCGCGCCGGGGCGGCGCGGGCGGGAAGATGCAGAGGGGTGCGGCGGCGCAAGCGGCCGTAACGCGTAATGGACCGGTTTCTGTCAAGCGCGGTGAACAGGATCGATGCGAAGGGGCGGGTGTCCGTTCCAGCGCATTTCCGTGCGGTTGTGCAGAAACGCGGCTATTCGGAACTCTATGCGCTGCGCTGCCTGGACCGTCCGGCGATGGATGTCGGCGGGCTAGACCTGCTCGACCGCTACGAGCAGCGCATCGCGCAGGAAGACCCTTTCCTGCAGACGGCGGACGACATGTCGTTCTTCTGCCATGGCGATGGAACCTTTCTCAAGCTCGATCAGGACGGCCGCATCTCGATGACCGATTTCATCCGCGAGCACACCGGCATTTCCGCGGAAGCAGCGTTTGTCGGCCGCGGCAATTTCTTTCAGATCTGGGAACCTGGACGGCTCACCGCCTATGGGGCGGAAGCACGCGCCCGGCTTTTGCAGCTTCGGCAGGGAACGAAGCCCGGGGAGCGGCCGGAATGATGGCGGGCTACGGCGATGACCCTCACGCCGCTGGCGGACCGGCCCGTCACATTCCGGTCCTCCTTGCCGAAGTGCTGGAGGCGCTTTCGCCTAAAGCGGGCGAGGTGATCGTCGACGGCACCTTCGGCGCCGGCGGCTACACCAAAGCCATTCTGGCATGCGGCGCCACGGTCGTCGCCATCGACCGCGATCCGGATGCGATTGCTACCGGTCGTGCCCTCGAACAACAATCGGGCGGCAGGCTCAGGCTCGTTCAGGCGCCGTTCTCGACATTGGACGAGCATGTCGAAAGCGCCGACGGCGTCGTGCTCGACATCGGCATCTCCTCCATGCAGATCGACCAGGCGGCGCGCGGTTTTTCGTTCCGTGCCGATGGACCGCTCGATATGCGCATGGCGCAGGCTGGCCTCAGCGCCGCCGATGTCGTCAACAGCTTCAAAGCGGGCGACCTTGCCCGCATCTTCGGGTTACTTGGCGAAGAGCGCCATGCCGGCCGCATCGCCCGCATGATCGAAAGCCGTCGCGAAAAACATGCGTTCGAGCGCACGCTCGACCTTGCCGATGCCATCGAGACGCATGTCGGCCGCGCGCCGAAGGACAAGATCCATCCGGCGACCCGCGTCTTCCAGGCGCTGCGCATTTTCGTCAACGACGAACTCGGCGAACTGGCCAAAGCGCTGTTTGCGGCTGAACGCGTGCTGAAACCGGGCGGGCGGCTGGCCGTCGTGACGTTCCACTCCCTGGAAGACCGCATCGTCAAACGCTTCATCGCCGATCGCGCCGATGCGGCATCCGGATCGCGGCACCTGCCCGAGGCGCAGGCGCGCAGCGCCACTTTCAAAAAGGTGGGCAGCGGCGTGACGCCTGATGAGGCCGAGATATCAGCCAATCCGCGGGCGCGCTCGGCAAGGCTGCGCGCTGCGATCCGCACCGACGCACCGCCGCGCACCGGCGACTTTTCGATTTTCGGGCTTCCAAAGCTTCCTGAGCCAAAACTTCCCGGCGTCAATCGGCCGGGAGAAAGGTGAGCACGTGTTTCGTACCAGCGACATAGTCCTGATCGCCGTGATGGTTTCGGCTGCGGCCTTGACCTACAAGACCAAGCGCGAGGCCGAGGAGCAATTGGCGGCGGTGCACATGATCCAGGCGCAGATCCGCTACGAGGAGGATACGATCGATCTCCTGAAGGCGGACTGGAGCCTGCTGACCCAGCCGTCGCGCCTGCAAAAGCTGGCCGAGATCTATAGATCGCAACTCGAGCTCGAGCCGGTCAGCGCCCGCCAGATCATCGGGCTGGACGATCTGCCAGCAAAACCCCTCACCATCGAGGACCTTTCGTCCGAGCGACTGGGTGGCATGGCCGACAATTCTGGCAAAGGACCCTTGGGCGGCAAGGACCCTGTGGTCACCGGAGGCATCGTCCAATGATTCCCAGACTTCCATTGATCGCCAGACTGCTGAAGCGCCCCGCCAAGTCGGAAGACGGATCGATTGTGGTCGAAGGCGCGCGCAAAGCGACCGGCGGCAAGGGCAGGACCCGCATCGTAATGACGATGGCGGTGTTCTTCGGCATCTATTCGATCATCACCGGGCGGCTGGTCTATCTCGGTTTCCAGAATCCCGATCTGTCCGGTGGCCCGCAGAGCCGGGTGACGGCGTCACGACCCGACATCGTCGACCGCAACGGCGAAGTGCTAGCGACGGACATCAAGACGGCGTCGCTGTTTGCCGAACCGCGCCGCATCGTCGACGCCGACGAGGCGATCGAAAAGCTGGCGACGGTGCTTCCGGAAATCGACTACGAGCAGACCTACCATAAGCTGAAGAGCGGCGCCGGCTTCGTTTGGCTGCAGCGGCAACTGACGCCCAAGCAGCAATCGGATATCATGCAACTCGGCATTCCCGGCTTCGGCTTCCGCACCGAAAAGCGCCGCTTCTATCCGGCCGGCGAAACCTCGTCCTACATTGTCGGGCTCACCAACATCGACAATCAGGGCATCTCCGGCATGGAGAAATACATCGACGAGCAGGGGCTGAGCGACCTTCAGGCGTCGGGACTTGCGGTGGCCAAGGATCTGAAGCCGGTGCAGCTCTCGATCGACCTGCGCGTCCAGCATATCGTGCGTGACGAGGTCGCCACCGGCATGGAGAAATACCGCGCAATCGCAGCGGGCGCCGTCGTTCTCAACATCAAGACCGGCGAAGTGATGGCGATGGCCTCGGTTCCGGATTTCGATCCCAACAACCCGTACAATGCGCAGGACAAGGACCGCTTGAACCGCATGTCGGCCGGCCTTTACGAAATGGGTTCGACCTTGAAGAGCTTTACCACCGCCATGGCGCTCGATTCCGGCAAAGTGACGCTGGAAAGCCGTTTCGACGCTTCGCGCCCGATCAGGATCGGCCGTCAGACCATCCATGATTTTCACGGCAAGGCCCGGGTGCTGTCGGTGCCCGAAGTGTTCATCTACTCGTCCAACATCGGTTCGGCCAAGGAAGCCGAAGCGGTCGGCATCGAGGGGCACCGCGAATTCCTACATCGCCTGGGCATCCTCGAAAAGATGCAGACGGAACTGCCGGAGGTCGCCCGCCCGACCGAGCCCAAAATCTGGAAACAGGTCCATTCGATCACCATCGCCTTCGGTCACGGCGTGTCGACGACGCCGCTGCAGACGGCGGTCGGCTGTGCCGCGCTGGTGAACGGCGGCTATCTGATCCAGCCGACATTCCTGAGGCGCGCGCGGGAACAGGCGATGTCGGTGGCCAAGAAAGTTGTCAGCGACAAGACCTCCGAGAGCATGCGCTATCTCTACGCACTGAACGCCGAGAAAGGCTCAGGCAGGAACGCCAGGGTTCCTGGTTATCGCGTCGGCGGCAAGACCGGAACGGCAGAGAAGGTTGTCAACGGCCGCTACTCAAAGGACAAGAATTTCAACGCCTTCGTCGCAGCTTTCCCGATGGACGATCCGCAATACATCGTGCTTACGATCGTCGACGAACCGAAGCCGGAAAAACCCGGCATGGGTGCAACGGCCGCCTCGAATGCTGGTGTCATGGCTGCAAACATTATCCGACGTTCAGCTTCCATGCTTGGCGTGAAGCCAGATTTCAGCCATGAAAATGGCGCAACGCTGGTTTCCTATCAGTGATTCTTGGGGCGCGCCGGCAACTGCGCGCTATTTTGTTGCTATGAACGGGGTTCGATGAAGCTGAAAGATCTAGCCGGTATCCTGTCTGTCGAGGGGACAGCTTCCTTCGATACGGAGGTTACCGGGATTTCGTCGGATTCCCGCCAGGTAGCACCGGGCGTGGTCTTCTTCGCGCTCACTGGCACCAAGGCCGATGGCGCGGCCTATGCCGCCGATGCCGCCAGTCGCGGCGCAGTGGCGATCGTGGCCAGCAAGGGCAGCGCCATCGCCGGACTGCCGGTGCCCGTTCTCGCCGTCGACGATCCGCGCCTTGCGCTGGCGCTGAGTGCCGCCCGCTACTTCGGCAGGCAGCCGCAAACCATGGTCGCGGTGACCGGTACCAGCGGCAAGACATCGGTTGCGGCCTTCACAAGACAGATATGGGAGCAGTCAGGGTTTGCCGCTGCTTCGATAGGCACGACCGGCGTGGTGGCGCCGGGCCGCAACGAATATGGCTCGCTGACCACCCCCGACCCGGTATATCTGCACAGGCTGCTGAAGGAACTGGCGGATGCCGGCGTCACCCACGCATCGATGGAGGCCTCCAGCCACGGCCTCGACCAGCGCCGGCTCGACGGCGTGAAGCTCGCAGCCGGCGGGTTCACCAATCTCGGCCGGGACCACATGGACTATCATCCGACAGTCGAGGACTATCATCGCGCCAAGCTGCGCCTGTTCGACGCGCTGCTGCCGAAGGACGCGCCGGCCGTCATTTTTGCCGACGATCCGTGGTCGGAGCCGACGATCCGGGCGGCGAAGGCGGCAGGACTGGATGTGCTGACGGTCGGCCGCCACGGCGAGTTCCTGAGACTGAAGCGGGTCGAGCACGAGCGCCACCGCCAGCGCGCCGAAGTGGAAGTCGATGGCGTTCTCCACGAGGTCGACCTGCCGCTGGCCGGGGATTTCCAGATCGCCAATGCCCTGGTTTCGGCGGGCCTCGCCATTTCTACTGGAACGCCTGCCGCCAAAGCCCTGATGGCGTTGGAGAAATTGAAGGGCGCGCCGGGTCGGCTCGACCTCGTTGGGACAACATCCCATGGTGCGCCGGTCTATGTCGATTATGCGCACAAGCCGGACGCGCTGGAAAACGTGCTGGCGTCGGTGCGGCCGTTCACCACCGGCCGCGTCATCGTCGTGTTCGGCTGTGGCGGCGACCGCGACCGGGGCAAGCGTCCGATCATGGGTGAAATCGCTACGCGGCTCGCCGATGTCGTT
Source organism: Mesorhizobium sp. M5C.F.Cr.IN.023.01.1.1 (assembly GCF_003997585.1). Lineage (NCBI taxonomy): Bacteria > Pseudomonadati > Pseudomonadota > Alphaproteobacteria > Hyphomicrobiales > Phyllobacteriaceae > Mesorhizobium > Mesorhizobium sp. M5C.F.Cr.IN.023.01.1.1. Next base: position 10,671 of record NZ_RZSU01000123.1, read on the forward strand.
ATCGTCACCGACGACAATCCGCGTTCGGAAGTGCCTGAAACGATCCGCGCCGCGATCCTTGCCGCTGCACCCGGCGCTGTCGAGATCGGCGATCGGCGCAAGGCAATCCACGAGGCAGTCGCCATGCTCCACGGCGGCGATACGCTGATCGTGGCCGGCAAGGGCCATGAGGAAGGCCAGACCATCGGCGCCGAGACGCTGCATTTTTCCGACCATGAGGAAGTCCGCGCCGCGCTCCAGGAGCGCGCCGCATGAGCTTTCTGTGGACCTCCGAGGATCTCGTCGCCGCCATGGGCGGACGACCGCTCGGTCTGATGCCGCAGGGTATCAGCGGCATCTCGATCGACAGCCGCAGCCTTGAGCCGGGCGATGCTTTCTTCGCCATCAAGGGCGAGGCGATGGATGGCCATGATTTCGCGACCGCCGCTATCAAGGCCGGCGCCGGCGTGCTGGTCGTCGCCGAGGGCAAGCTGCCGTCGCTCGGGCGGCTGACGGCGCCGATGATCGTCGTCCAGGACGTGCTGGCGGGGCTGGAAAAGCTAGGGCTGGCCGCCCGCGCGCGCTCGAACGCCAAGATCATCGCGGTGACCGGTTCGGCGGGCAAGACCACCACCAAGGAAGCGCTGCGCCATGTGCTGTCCGCGGTCGGCAAGGTGCACGCATCGGCCCAGTCTTTCAACAACCACTGGGGCGTCCCGCTGACGCTGGCGCGGATGCCGGTGGATTGCGACTATGCCGTGTTCGAGATCGGCATGAACCATCCCGACGAGATCCGGCCGCTGGCCAAGATGGTCCGGCCGCATGTCGCCATCGTCACGCTGATCGCCGCGGCACATCTCGGCTTCTTCCGCAATCTGGACGAGATCGCCAGGGCCAAGGCCGAGATTTTCGAGGGGCTGGAACCGGATGGTGCTGTCCTTCTCAACCGCGACGACCCGCGCTGGAAGCTTCTGGACAAGATGGCAAGAGCCGCCGGCGTCCAGCACATTTACGGCTTTGGCGAGAATGCCCGGGCGACCTTCAAACTGCTCGAATGCGCGCTGCATGCAGATCATTCTATCATCACCGCCAAGATCGGCGGTCAGGAAATCACCGCCAGGGTTGGCGCGCCGGGCCGACATATGGTGCAGAACGTGCTGGCCGTGCTGGGTGCCGCGCATCTGGTCGGCGCCGACATCGCCAGGGTGGCGACGGCGCTGGCCGATCTTTCGGCCGAACGCGGACGCGGCAAGCGCCACGTGCTGCATCACCCGAAAGGTCCGATCACGCTGATCGACGAGAGCTACAACGCCAATCCGGCGTCGATGAGCGCTGCAATGGCGCTGCTCAACGCAACGCCGGTGTCGGGCGAAGGGAGGCGCATCGCGGTGCTCGGCGACATGCTCGAACTGGGCGACCATTCGGCGAAGCTGCACGCAGGCCTTGCCGATCTCATAGCCGGCACCGAAACGCGCACGGTCTTTCTCGCCGGCCCGGAAATGCGGGCGCTGGCCGACACCCTTCCTGATGAGATCGAGACGGAGTATCGCGCCGGCGCAGAGGATCTGAAACTGGTGCTCCTGTCGGCGCTGAAGCCTGGCGACGTGGTGATGATCAAATCGTCGAAAGGCATCGGGTTTTCCAAATTGGTCGAGGCATTGCTCAGCAAATTTCCGGCGGTAGCCACAACCGCCAAACAGGCCTAGAGCCAGGTCCGGGGACCGAATCGCATGTTCACACTGCTCGTCGAATTCGCGGACAAGATCTCGGTCTTCAACGTCTTTCGCTACATAACCTTCCGTACCGGCGGCGCGCTGATCACTGCGGCGCTGATCGTCTTCATCTTCGGGCCGGCTATCATCAATTCGCTGAGGCTGCGGCAGGGCAAGGGCCAGCCGATCCGCGCCGACGGGCCGCAGACGCATTTCAAGAAGGCCGGCACGCCGACCATGGGCGGGCTAATGATCTTGTGCGGCATCATCGGCTCGTCGCTTTTGTGGGCGAACCTGTCCAGCATCTATGTCTGGGTGGTGCTGCTGGTGACCCTGGGTTTCGGCTCGATCGGGTTCTACGACGATTATCTCAAGGTGACGAAGCAATCGCATCTTGGGTTTTCCGGCAAGGCGCGGCTGGGGCTTGAATTCGTCATCGCCGGCATCGCCGCCTGGGTGATCATGCACAATGGCCAGGCGCCGTTCTCGTCGTCACTGACTTTCCCCTTCGCCAAGGAATTTCTCATCAATCTCGGCTGGTTCTTCATCCCGTTCTCGTGCTTCGTCATCGTCGGCGCCGGCAATGCGGTGAACCTGACCGATGGCCTCGACGGGCTGGCGATCGTGCCGATCATGATCGCAGCGGCGTCCTTCGGCGTCATCGCCTATCTCTCCGGCAATGCGGTATTCGCCGAATATCTGCAGATCCATTTCGTGCCTGGCACCGGTGAATTGGCGGTGGTCCTCGGCGCAGTGATCGGCGCCGGCCTCGGCTTCCTGTGGTTCAACGCACCGCCGGCGGCGATCTTCATGGGCGATACCGGCTCGCTGGCCCTGGGCGGCCTGATCGGCACGGTCGCAGTTGCCGCCAAGCACGAGATCGTGCTGGTCATCGTCGGCGGCCTGTTCGTCGTCGAGATCCTGTCGGTCATCATCCAGGTCGGCTACTTCAAGATGACCGGCAAGCGGGTGTTCCTGATGGCGCCGATCCACCATCATTTCGAAAAGCTCGGCTGGACCGAAAGTCAGGTGGTGATCCGCTTCTGGATCATCGCCGTCATCCTGGCGCTGGTCGGCCTGTCGACCCTGAAGCTCCGATAGGAGGCCGCTTGATCCCCGCCACATCCTTCGCAGGCAAGCGCGTTTCGCTCTTCGGGCTTGGCGGCTCGGGGATCGCTACGGCGCGCGCGCTGATCGAGGGCGGAGCGGACGTGCTCGCCTGGGACGACAATCCCGGCAGTGTCGCCAATGCCGCGGCCGTCGGGATCGCGACCGGCGATCTGCGCGGCGCCGACTGGGCGAAGTTCTCGGCCTTCGTGCTGTCGCCCGGCGTGCCGCTGACGCATCCGAAGCCGCACTGGACAGTGGAACTGGCGCGCGCTTCAGGCGTCGAGACCATTGGCGACATCGAGCTGTTCTGCCGGCAGCGGACGTTGCTGGCGCCGGCAGCGCCCTTCATCGCCATTACCGGCACCAACGGCAAATCGACGACGACGGCGCTGACGGCGCATATTCTGAAATCGGCAGGACGCGACACGCAGATGGGCGGCAATATCGGCCGCGCGGTGATGACGCTCGATCTCCCGAAGCCTGAGCGGCATTATGTCGTGGAATGCTCGTCCTACCAGATTGACCTGGCGCCCTCGATCAATCCGACCGCCGGCGTCCTGCTCAATCTGACGCCGGATCATCTCGACCGTCATGGCACGATGCAGCACTACGCCGCGATCAAGGAACGGCTGGCGGCCGGCAGCGAAACGGCAATCGTCGGTGTCGACGATTCCTGGTGCGCCCAGGCCGCCGACCGGCTGGAGCGGGCGGGCCGGCACGTCATCCGCATTTCCAAGCGCCTACCGCTGACCGATGGCTATTTTGCCGACGGCACCAATCTGATGGAGGCGGTGCATGGCCGTTACAGCCGCGTTGCCTTTCTCGAAGGCATCGGCTCGCTGCGCGGCCAGCACAATGCGCAGAATGCGTTGGCCGCTATCGCCGCCTGCCTCAAGGTCGGGCTCGAGCTGGGCGAGATCCAATCGGGGCTGGAGAGCTTTCCCGGGCTGGCGCACCGTATGGAGCAGGTCGGCCGCAAGGGCCATGTGCTGTTCATCAACGATTCCAAGGCGACCAATGCCGATGCGGCAGCGCCCGCATTGTCCAGCTTTCCGCGCATTTACTGGATTGCCGGCGGGTTGCCGAAAGAGGGTGGCATCGAGCCGTTGCGCGGCCTCTTTCCGCGGGTCGCCAAGGCCTATCTGATCGGTGAGGCCGCACCAGCCTTCTCGGCGACGCTCGGCGAGGCGGTGCCTTACGAGATCTCCGGCACGCTGGCCGCAGCAGTCGAGCATGCCGCAAGCGATGCGGCCAGGGATGATGACAACGGCGAGGTGGTGGTGCTGCTTTCGCCGGCCTGCGCCAGTTTCGACCAATTCAAGAATTTCGAAGTGCGCGGCGAAGCCTTCAGGCAAGCTGCGAGCACTATTGATGGCGTGAAGCTCATCGGAGGGGCACGATAATGCAAAGCCGTCTCGACAAAAGCCCGGTCGCCACCTGGTGGTGGACGGTCGATCGCTGGTTCCTGGCTGCGTTCCTGTCGCTGATGGGACTCGGCATCGTACTGTCTTTCGCGGCAAGCCCGGCGGTGGCCCAGCGCATCGGCCTGGACAGTTTCCACTTCGCCACACGGCAGATCATCTTCACCATTCCCGCACTTGGCGTGATGCTGGCCGTCTCCTTCCTGGAATCGCGGCAGATCAGACGCATGGCCCTAGCGATGCTGTGCGTCATGCTGGTGCTGATGGTGGCGGTACTCTACATCGGCGTCGAGGTGAAGGGCGCGCGGCGCTGGGTGTCGCTCGCCGGCATGTCGATCCAGCCGTCGGAATTCCTGAAGCCGGCGTTCGTCGTCATCTGCGCCTGGCTGTTTGCCGAACACAAGCGCCAGCCCGACATTCCAGGCAATCTCTTCGCCATGCTGCTGCTGGCCCTCGTCATTTCGCTGCTGGTGGCGCAGCCTGATTTCGGCCAGACAATGCTGGTGCTCGGCACCTGGGGGGTGATGTTCTTCATGGCCGGACTGCCATGGCTGTGGATCATCGCGCTGGGCGCTGCCGGCATCGGCGGCGTGTTTGCCGCCTATACGGTGTTCCCGCATGTCGCCGGCCGCATCGATCGCTTCATGACCGGCGAGGGCGATACGTTCCAGGTCGACATGGGCCGCGATGCGCTGATCAATGGCGGCTGGTTCGGCGTCGGGCCGGGCGAGGGCACCGTCAAGCGGGTCATACCCGACAGCCATGCCGATTTCGTCTTCTCGGTGGCCGGCGAGGAGTTCGGACTGATCATGTGCTTCTTCATCATGACCATCTTTGCCTTCATCGTGCTGCGCGGCCTCAGCACCGCGCTCAAGGAGCAGGACGATTTCACCCGCTATGCGGTTGGCGGCCTGGTCACCGTTTTCGGTCTGCAGTCTGTCATCAACATGGCCGTCAATCTGCAGCTGATGCCTGCCAAGGGCATGACCTTGCCGTTCATCTCCTATGGTGGCTCCTCGCAGATCGCCATCGCAATCTCGATGGGCATGGTGCTGGCGCTGACCCGCAAGCGGCCGGAAAAGCGCAAGCAGTTGGGCTTCGCACCGTCGCAGCGCGCCATGCCGGCGGAGTGAAATGTCCAAGGGCTCGATCCTTCTGGCCGCCGGCGGCACGGGCGGGCATCTCTTCCCGGCCGAGGCGCTGGCGCATGAGCTGATCGGGCGCGGCTGGACGGTGCATCTCGCCACCGATGCTCGTGCCGAGCGTTTTGCCGGCCAGTTTCCGGCCGCAGGCATCCATCCGATCCAGTCGGCGACGATGAGTTCGAAAAATCCTTTTGCCGTGCTCGCCGCCTTCTGGAAAATCTGGGGTGGCGTGCGGCAGGCATCCGCCGTGATCGGCCGGATCAAGCCAGCCGTCGTGGTCGGTTTTGGCGGCTATCCGACACTGCCGCCGCTCTATGCGGCGTCGCGGCGCAAGGTGCCGACGCTGATCCACGAGCAGAACGCGGTGATGGGGCGCGCCAACCGGGCGCTCGCCGGCCGCGTCGATGCCATCGCCGGCGGGTTCTTGCCGGAAGATTCGAGCGCTGCAGGCGCCAAGACGGTGACGACAGGCAATCCGGTCAGGCCGCAAGTGCTTGAGGCGGCAAAGATGCCCTATGCGGCGTCTACGGGCAAGCAGCCGTTCCGGTTTCTGGTATTCGGCGGCAGCCAGGGCGCACAGTTCTTTTCCGATGCCATACCGGCGGCGGTCGGACAGCTTTCCGACCTACAACGCAAGCGGCTCGTGATCATCCAGCAGGCGCGTGCCGACGATGTCGAGCGGGTGAAGGCTGCCTATGCCGCCCTTGGCATCGAGGCTGAGGTATCGCCCTTCTTCACCGACATGGCGACGCGCATGGCTGCGGCGCATCTGGTAATGTCGCGGTCCGGCGCATCGACCGTATCGGAAATCGCGGTGATCGGCCGGCCAGCGCTGCTGGTGCCCTATCCGCACGCGCTCGACCACGACCAGGCGGCCAATGCCGCGGCATTAGC
>NZ_RZSU01000124.1:0-16844 GCF_003997585.1 Mesorhizobium sp. M5C.F.Cr.IN.023.01.1.1
CACCGCGATCATGCGAAAGCTCGTCGTGCTCGCAAACGCACTGCTCAGGGACGGCCGAAACTGGACCCCATCCCTTCCTTGACCAACACGGATACTCTAGGGTTACTGAGATAAAACGCTATTCACTTTTCCTGAAACTTGTCTAGCGTTTCACCTGGATTCTACACGTTCGAGACTGTTTTTCTATGACGAGGGCACAATATGCAAGTAAACGAAATCAAGGAGAAAAAGCAGAAGATTATCGAAAGGTTCGGCCCCTGGACGGCAGGTTCCATCCATCTGGCCGATCAAATTGACACGTTCGATGAGCCGCACTGGGACGCCCGATTGAGGCGCTTCGTGCAGATCGCTGCAGATCTTGCGGGGAAGCCGTTGGAGAAGCTTCGCGTTCTGGACCTGGCGTGTCTCGAGGGGCAATACGGGATCGAGTTCGCGCTCCATGGGGCCGACGTGCTCGCCATCGAGGGTCGGGAGGCGAACCTTGAGAAGGTGCACTTCGCTAAGGAGGTACTCTCCCTGGACAACCTCGAACTCGCCCTAAATGACGTGCGCAACCTCGACGAGGAGCGCCATGGTCGTTTCGATGTTGTTCTATGTTTGGGGATCCTTTACCACTTGGATGCTCCGGATGTCATGGACTTCGTGGAGAGAATCTCGAAGGTTTGCGGAAAGATATCAATAATCGATACCCATATCAGCCTCAGCGACGAAGCGTCGTACACTTGGAAGGGGAAGACCTACTGGGGCAGGTATGGCAAGGAACACGATACTGATGCGACCTCCGAGGAGAAGCTGGCAGCGCTCTGGAACTCGCTCGACAACCCGAAGGCCTTCCTCTTCACGCGTGCATCGCTCTGCAACCTACTCCGACACGTGGGCTTCACGTCCGTCTACGAGTGCTTGAACCCCTACGAGTATCATAATCCCAACTGGCCGCTGGCTGCAGAAGGGGACAGGCATGTCGTCTGGAGGGATCGCATCACCCTGGTTGCTATCAAAGGGCGGAGTCAGCCACTGCTCTCCTCGCCCATTACGGACGCATCGCCCGAGATCGATCGCCCCGAAAGGCCAGATTATATCGAGCAGCTCCCGTGCATTACCGGAGTGTCGCGCAGAAGGTCGAGAGGTCTGCGGTCGCGATTGAGCAGGTTCCTGCCCGGCCCTGTGAAGGCAGTGCTGAGGAGGATAATCCAATGAAATGTCGGACAGACGCCGGCGTTGACGCACCTTCACCGACGGCTGCAAGCCGCCTGACTTCCCCGGAGGCGTAAAGGAGGTCGGCTCTTGGGCACTTTTAATACTGCTGGCGAAGTCGGAAATAAGCCCAGTTCGGGGGCAACATGTTGCTTGTAAACTCGAGCTGTGAATTGTCTAGCCGCGGCCAAATTGGCTTCGCCAGCAGTATCACTTTTGGTGACATCGAGCGCACGGGAACCTTAACGAGGGGAATGGAAGAATGATCAGCTCACCCGCAGAACGAGGCCGCGGCTCGGCACGGTGTCCGCCTCGCCCGGCATGGAGACATAGGGCGACGTCTCCTCGGCGCGCGTGACGAGGCCCTTCGCCTCGAGATCGGCGATCCGCGCGGCAAAACCCCCATCCCACAGTGTATTCTTGACCGTCAGCACGATTATCCCGCCCGGCCGGCAAATGCGGATCAGTTCGTCCAGGCCTTCTGCGCCGACATGGCCCGAGGTGAAGACGCCGGCAGATATGACGCCGGCATAGGCGTCATCCGCGAAAGGCAGCGGTCCGCCGAGCGCCAGGCAGTGAAGCGCCGAATAGACGCCCTTGCGCGCTGCCTGGGCCAGCATGCCCTGGGAAATGTCGAGCGCCTCGACCTGCGGATAGCCCGCGATCTTCAGCCACTCGCCGATGAGCCCGGTGCCGGCACCGGCATCGAGGAGCGGTGCCGCGCCGCGCGGCAGGTGGCGGGCAAGTAGGGCGAGGCAGATGGTCGGATGGCGATAACCGGCCGCCGACATGTCGGCGTCGTAGGTGTCGGACCAGCGGTCGTAGAGCGCCGCTACTTCCTCAGGCCGCTTCGCCGCATAGGCTGCGGCGAGCGCACCTTCATTTTTCCTGTCCGCCATCGCAGTCCCGTCCGCAAATCAAAGCGCTGCAGCGTCCTTAGCGCGTCCAACAGGAACGTACGGCGCTGGAGTGAATCACATGCCGGCGATGATAGCCAAACGGCGAAATTTGTGGAACCGTCGTCACCACATAAAGACGCGAAGGAGGGCGGAAGCGATGGTGGACGAGGAAGCACGCGCGGCGCTTGCAGCCATTCCGGCGCTGGCCGGCTACGAGGGACCGCTGGAGCGGCTTGGTGGCCTCACCAACCTCGTCTTCAGGGCTGGAGATGTCTGCCTGCGGATTCCCGGCAAGGGCACGGAGGAGTATATCAACCGCGCCAACGAGGCGGTGGCGGCACGGGAAGCCGCGAAGGCCGGCGTCAGCCCCGAGCTGCTGCATGTCGACGGCGAGACAGGCATCATGGTGACGCGCTTCGTTGCCGGCGCCGAGACGATGTCGCCGGAAAAGTTCAAGACACGGCCGGGCAGTCCGGCGCGCGCCGGCAAGGCCTTTCGCAGGCTGCACAGATCCGGCGCGGTGTTTCCCTTCCGCTTCGAGCTTTTCGCAATGATCGACGACTATCTGAAGGTGCTGTCGACCAAGGACGTCGCCCTGCCTGCCGGTTACCACGATGTCGTGCGCGAGGCGGAAACCGTGCGCTCGGCGCTTGCCGCGCATCCGCTGCCTCTTGTCGCCTGCCACTGCGATCCGCTGTGCGAAAACTTTCTCGATACCGGCGACAGGATGTGGATCGTCGACTGGGAATATTCCGGCATGAACGATCCGCTTTGGGATCTCGGCGACCTCAGCGTCGAAGGACAATTCGACGTCGCGCAGGAGGAAGAGATGATGCACGCCTATTTCGGTGGCGAGCCGACGCCGGCGGAGCGCGGCCGCGTCGTCATCTACAAGGCGATGTGCGATCTCTTGTGGACGCTGTGGGGGCTGATCCAGCTTGCCAACAGCAATCCGGTCGATGATTTCCGCGCCTATGCCGACGGGCGGTTCGCGCGCTGCAAGGCGTTGATGGAGACGGCCGATTTCTCAAGGCATCTGACGGCGGTGCGCGCGGGTTAGGTACCAGCAACCTGGACCTTAGGTACCAGAAATCTGGACCTTAGTTGACGCCCTTCGGCACGTTTTCCGGCGGCACAGTATCGACCACCTTCTGGCGATGGAAGATGAACAGGCCGGCCAGCACGATGATGCCCGAGCCGATCAGGATGCGCGGGCCGGGCATGTCGCCGAAGAAGGCCAGCCCGAAGATTACGGCCCACAGCAGCAGGCTGTAATGCAGCGGCGCCAGCGTCGATGCGGGCGCCAGCTTCAGCGCCCTGGTAATCATCAGATGCGCGCCGCAGGAGACGATGCCGAGAAGCAGCATGGCGCCGAAATCGAGCGAGGACGGCGTCTGCCAGTTGCCGATGGTGAGAAAGCCGCCGACCAGCAGCGTGCCGATGGTTTGCCAGGTAACGAGCGAGGTGTCGCTGGTGCCACGCAGCCGCCGGTTGAGGATGATGGCGAAGGCGAACGAAATGCTACCGGCCAGCGCGAAGATCGAGGACAGCGAAAACGCGGCAGAGGACGGTTCGAGCATGATCAGCACGCCGCAGAAGCCGACCAGGATCGCCATCCAGCGGCGCCAGCCGACCTTTTCACCGAGCAGCAGGTGGGACAGCGCCGCCACGTAGATCGGCCCCGCCATATAGAAGCTCATGACGTCGGCGAGCGGCAGATAGACGACGGCGGCATAGAACAGCGCCGTGTCGAGCGTCGTCATGACGACGCGCAAGACCTGCAGTTCCAGGCGCTCCATGCGGAACAGCTTGGCCGTGCCTTGACGCGCGATCATCGGGCCAAGCACGAAAAAGGCGCCGATGGAACGGATCAGCACGACCTGGCCGACGGAAAAGCTGGCGACCAGCCATTTGCCCATCGCATCGTTCAACGCAAACAGGAAATCGCCGGCCAGCATCAGCAGAATGCCAGCGAGCAGCACGTTCCTTATCGTCGAATTCTGGGCTGTTGGCTGTGCCATGCCGATGTCGCTTCCTCCCGCATGAAGGCTCGGTGAGCAGCGTCGTAGACGCAAGCAGCCGCTTTGACGAGCGGAAATCGGGAGACCGGCCAGACCAGAGCCGGAAATCGGCTGGGCCTACACCAGAGCAGCGGACTTTCAAATCGAATCGTACCGCCGCACTATTTTTTCAGCATCGGATTTTCCCAAAACGGTTATCCACTTTTGCGTCCGACGCTCTAGATCGTCGCTTCAACGGCCTACTTTGGCCGTGGCCGAATGATGACCGGACGATAGATCACCGGCCGATCCCAAGGATCGAAAGCCGAGGCACTTCTCAGGTCCGCGCGGCGCGCGAGATCGATGCGCTGCAGACATTCGGCAAAGGCGTCATTCTTCCTGACGAAGCCGTAGGACCGGCATTTCGCCTCGTCCGCGGCACGACGGTCTTCGGCCGTCATGCAGCCTGCACAGGTCGCCGCCAATGCGACCACCATCGCCGTCTTGTGCCACATGGTATCCTCCTCGACATAAAGTGGAGGTTTACTGTAGACTTAAGATCAGGACCTATCAATCTGATCGGCTGCGCGGCCTGATGCAGGCCCAACATCCTGTTGTGCCTGCCAATTACTGGTCATGCAGTGGGCGGGCGATGCCTGCGGTTCACTGTTCCCGGCCGTCCCGCGATCGAAAGCCGCGTTTCCTGCCTAGCCCGCTCGGCCACCACCTTGCCCCTGGCGATAACGCAGAGGCGCTCGGGACGCAGACGCAAGGCTTCGACCGGATCGCCGGCATCGAGGACGACGAGACTGGCGCGCTTGCCGACTGCCAGGCCAAGATGGTCGAGGCCCATGATGGCGGCGTTGACGTTGGTGACCATGTCGAAGCAGCGCGCCATGTCGGCCGGGCTCGACATCTGGGCGACGTGAAGGCCCATGAAGGCGACGTCGAGCATGTCGGCGGTGCCCAGCGAATACCAGGGGTCGAGCACGCAATCCTGGCCCCAGCCGACGCGGATGCCGTGGGCAAGCATTTCCTTGACCCGCGTCAGGCCGCGGCGTTTGGGGAATGTGTCGTGGCGGCCCTGCAGCATGATGTTGATCAGCGGATTGGGGATCGCCGAGACGCCTGCCTCGGCGATCAGCGGCAACAGCTTCGAGACATAGTAATTGTCCATCGAATGCATCGAGGTGAGGTGCGAGCCGGCGACCCTGCCCTGCAGGCCGAGGCGTTGCGTCTCATAGGCCAGTTGTTCGATATGCCGCGACAGCGGATCGTCGGTCTCGTCGCAATGCAGGTCGACCATAAGGCCGCGCTCTGCTGCGATTTCGCAAAGTTCCGTCACCGAACGCGTTCCGTCGGCCATAGTGCGCTCGAAATGCGGAATGCCGCCGACGATGTCGACACCCATGTCGAGCGCGCGGATGATGTTATCGCGCGCCATCGGCGAGCGGTAAAACCCATCCTGCGGGAAGGCGACCAGTTGCAGGTCGATATAGGGCGCGACCGTCTTCTTCACATCGAGCAGGGCTTCGACCGCCAGCAGCCTGGTATCGCAGACATCGACATGGGTGCGGATGGCGAGCAAGCCCATTGTGACAGCCCAGTCGCAATAGGCGAGCGCGCGCTCGCGCACCGCTTCGTGCGTCAACAGCGGCTTCAGTTCGCCCCACAACGAAATGCCTTCCAGCAGTGTGCCCGACGCGTTGATGCGCGGGATGCCCAGCGAGAGCGTGGCGTCCATGTGAAAATGCGGATCGACGAAAGGCGGCGACACCAGATTGCCATGGGCGTCGATCGCTGTGCCTGCGGTAACGTTCAGCTCGGGCTCGATGGCCGCGATCGTCTCGCCGATGATGCCGATATCGGCGATCGTGCCGTCGGGCAGCATGCCGCCGCGGACGATAAGATCAAAAGTCATCTGAAGCCACCTCGTTCAAAAAGCCGTTTCTTTCCGTGCAGCATGCTGCCGCAAGGCGGAACCTCCAGACGCGGTTCTTCCTTCTCCCCTTGTGTGAGAAGGTGGCCGCGAAGCGGCCGGATGAGGGGTGTTCCAGCTTGGCACCGACGGCACTCCGTCCAGCACCCCTCAACCGTCTTGGCGCTACGCGCCAATCCACCTTCTCCCACAAGGGGAGAAGGAAAAGCGAACCTATTCCGGCACATACCTTACCGCACCCTTGGCAGCACTGGTCGCCATTGATGCATAGGCGCGCAAAGCCATCGTCACCTTGCGCTTGCGCTCTTCCTCTGGCTTCCAGGCGGCAGCTCCCTTGGCCTCCATCGCTGCGCGGCGGGCGGCCAGTTCGGCATCGTCGACGGCAAGCCGGATGGTGCGGTTCGGGATATCGATCTCGATCGTGTCGCCCTCATGCACCAGCCCGATCAGCCCGCCTTCCGCCGCCTCGGGAGAGGCATGGCCGATCGACAGGCCCGAGGTGCCGCCGGAAAAGCGGCCGTCGGTGACCAGCGCGCAAGCTTTGCCGAGGCCCTTCGATTTCAAATAGCTGGTCGGGTAGAGCATTTCCTGCATGCCGGGGCCGCCGCGTGGCCCTTCGTAGCGGATGACGACGACATCGCCGGCCTTGATCTCGTTAGACAGGATCGCCTTGACGCTGGCGTCCTGGCTTTCGAACACCCTGGCCGGGCCGGTGAATTTCAGGATCGATTCATCGACGCCGGCGGTCTTGACGATGCAGCCGTCCAGCGCAAGATTGCCCTTCAGCACGGCCAGGCCACCGTCCTTGGAAAAAGGATATTGGGCCGAGCGGATGACCCCCTTCTCCCGGTCGAGATCGAGTTCGTCCCAGCGGCGATTCTGGCTGAAGGCGACCTGCGTCGGCACGCCGCCCGGGGCCGCCAGAAAGAAGTCGCGGACATTCTGGCTTGACGTGCGCGAGATATCCCAATGGTCGAGCGCTTCGCCGAGCGTTCGCGTATGTACGGTCGGCAGGTCGCGGTTGATCAGTCCGGCGTTATCGAGCTGACCGAGGATCGCCATGATGCCGCCGGCGCGGTGGACGTCTTCCATGTGCACATCCGCCTTGGCGGGGGCAACCTTGCATAACACCGGCACGTTGCGTGACAGTGCGTCAATGTCGTCCTGATCAAAATCGATCTGGCCTTCATGCGCGGCAGCCAGGATGTGCAGCACGGTGTTGGTCGAGCCGCCCATGGCGATGTCGAGCGTCATGGCGTTCTCGAAGGCACCTTTCGAGGCGATGCTGCGCGGGAGCGCTGTGTCGTCGTCCTGCTCGTAGTAGCGCTGGGCGAGATCGACGATCAGATGGCCGGCCTCGACGAACAGCCGCTTGCGGTCGGCATGGGTGGCCAGCGTCGAGCCGTTGCCGGGCAGCGAAAGCCCGAGCGCCTCGGTCAGGCAGTTCATCGAATTGGCGGTGAACATACCTGAGCAGGAGCCGCAGGTCGGGCAGGCCGAGCGCTCGATGGTCTTGACGTCCTCGTCGGAGACCTTGTCGTCAGCGGCAGCGACCATGGCATCGACGAGATCGAGCGCCTGCGCCTTGCCGGCGAGCACCACCTTGCCGGCTTCCATCGGGCCGCCGGAGACGAAGACGGTCGGGATGTTGAGGCGCAGCGACGCCATCAGCATACCCGGCGTGATCTTGTCGCAATTGGAGATGCAGACCATCGCGTCGGCGCAGTGGGCATTGACCATGTACTCGACCGAGTCGGCGATCAGCTCGCGCGACGGCAGCGAATAGAGCATGCCGTCATGACCCATGGCGATGCCGTCGTCGACAGCGATGGTGTTGAACTCCTTGGCAACGCCGCCGGCCTTTTCGATCTCGCGGGCGACCAGCTGGCCGAGATCCTTGAGATGGACGTGGCCCGGCACGAACTGGGTGAAGGAATTGACCACCGCGATGATCGGCTTGCCGAAATCGGAATCCTTCATACCGGTGGCGCGCCACAGGCCGCGGGCGCCGGCCATGTTGCGGCCATGGGTGGTGGTGCGGGAGCGATAGGCGGGCATAGACTGTCCTTGTTGTCTGCGTCGCGCCCGGACAGGCGCGGAAAGCCGGAATTGAGCGGCGTTATATACGCCGCGGTCTGATCTGGCCACGGTCTTGCGATGCGCCGGGATCTTGAGCCAAGACGGTAAGCCGGCCCAGGCAGTAAAAAAGTCAGAGGCGCTGTCGGATCGTGTTTTGCCCGGACGTCCTTGGACAGACGGCGGGAACCGGCATCAATCGCCAGTCGCCGTTTTACGAGTGACAACAAAGCCAAATCCCAGCCCGAGGAGCAAGCAAATGCAAAAGATCACCCCCTGCCTGTGGTTCGACGACCAGGCCGAGGAGGCCATGAACCACTACATCTCCATCTTCAAGAACTCGAAGGTGCTGAGCGTGATGCGCTGGCCCAAGGGCAGCGGCGATAATGAGGGCAAGGTGCTGGTGACCTATTTCGAGCTCGACGGCGTGCAGTTCCAGGCGCTCAACGGCGGGCCGCAATTCAAGTTCACCGAGGCAGTCTCACTGTCCATCGACTGCAAGACGCAGGAGGAGGTGGACTATTTCTGGGACAGGCTCATCGAGGGCGGTGGCGAGCCCAGCCAGTGCAGCTGGCTGAAGGACAAATTCGGCGTCTCCTGGCAGGTCGTTCCCGAGCAGCTGCCGAAGCTGCTGCAGGACCCCGACACGGAAAAGGCCGGCCGTGTCATGCAGGCGATGATGCAGATGACCAAGATCGACATCGCCAAGATCGAAGAGGCAGCCAGGGGGTGATCGAGACGTCCGATCTTCCCTTCTCCCCTTGTGGGAGAAGGTGGATCGGCGCGCAGCGCCGAGACGGTTGAGGGGTGTTGGACAGAATGAGGCGTCGGTGTTCCCTGGAACACCCGTCATCCGTCGTCTTCGGCGACACCTTCTCCCACAAGGGGAGAAGGAGAAGAGTGCTCAAGCTGCCTTGTCGCGGACCTGATAATCCTTGACCGCGGCGAAGCGGATCGCCTTCCAGCGCTCTGCCTCGTAGTTGAGCGAAAAGGCGTGCTGGGCCAGGAATACCGGGTCGTTGTCGAGATCGCGGGCAATGTCGCCGCGATGCGCGTCGATGAAGCGATGCAACTCGGCCTTGTCGTCAGCCGATATCCAGCGGCAGACGGAAAAACGCGACATCTCGAAATCGACGGGCAGCGTGTATTCGAAGTTCAGCCGCTCCTTCAGCACGTCGAGCTGCAGTGCACCGACAACGCCGACGATTGCCGGTGAACCATCCTCCGGCGAGAACAGTTGCACGACGCCTTCCTCGGCCATCTGGTGCAGCGCTTCCTTCAGCTTCTTGGCCTTCATCGCGTCGCCGAGGCGAACGCGGCGCAGGATTTCCGGCGCGAAGTTCGGCACGCCGCGAAACAGGATCTCCTCGCCCTCGGTCAGCGTGTCGCCGATGCGCAGCGTGCCGTGATTGGGGATGCCGACGACGTCGCCGGCGAAAGCCTCGTCGGCGGTGACGCGGGTGCGAGCGAAGAAGAATTGCGGCGCCGACAGGCTCATCGGTTTTCCCGTGCGCACCAGCTTGGCCTTCATGCCGCGCTCGAGCTTGCCCGAGCAGACGCGGACGAAGGCGATGCGGTCGCGGTGGTTGGGATCCATGTTGGCCTGAATCTTGAAGACGA
This sequence comes from Mesorhizobium sp. M5C.F.Cr.IN.023.01.1.1, assembly GCF_003997585.1. Taxonomy (NCBI): domain Bacteria; kingdom Pseudomonadati; phylum Pseudomonadota; class Alphaproteobacteria; order Hyphomicrobiales; family Phyllobacteriaceae; genus Mesorhizobium; species Mesorhizobium sp. M5C.F.Cr.IN.023.01.1.1. The sequence goes on from NZ_RZSU01000124.1 coordinate 9,729, forward strand.
ACGATGTCATCTTGCCCTCGGTCGCCTCGACCTTGCGGGTATCTGCCTCCTGCGCGCGCGGCGGCGGCCCGTAGGCGCCAAGCGCCTCGATCAGGTCGCGCACACCGTAATTGCGCAGCGCCGAACCGAAATAGACCGGCGTCAAATGACCCTCGCGGAAGGAATCGATGTCGAGCGGACGGCAGGCTTCGCGCGCCAGCTCCAGCTCCTCGATAAAGCCTTCGCGCTCGTTTTCCGGCAACAGGCCGGCGACGCGGTTGGAATCGGGACCGTTGACCGGCGTGCGGTCCTTCTCGGCGTCGCCCTTGCGTACCGCGTTCAGCGCCAGATGATAGGTACCGGAAAAGGTTTTGCCGCGGCCGATCGGCCAGGTGATCGGCGCGGTGTCCAGCGCCAGCTTCTGCTCGATCTCGTCGAGGATCTCGAACGGGTCGCGGCTTTCGCGGTCCATCTTGTTAACGAAAGTGATGATCGGGATGTCGCGCAGCCGGCAGACCTCGAACAGTTTCAGCGTGCGCGGCTCGATACCCTTGGCGGCGTCGATGACCATGACCGCCGCATCGACTGCCGACAGCGTGCGATAGGTATCATCGGCGAAATCCTCGTGGCCGGGCGTGTCGAGCAGGTTGAAGACGTTGTCCTCATACTCGAAGGTCATCACCGAGGTGACGACCGAAATGCCGCGCTCGCGCTCGATCTTCATCCAGTCCGACCGGGTCTGGATGCGATCCTTCTTGGCCTTGACCTCGCCGGCAAGCTGGATGGCGCCGCCGAACAGCAGCAGCTTTTCGGTCAGCGTCGTCTTGCCGGCGTCCGGATGCGCGATGATCGCGAAAGTGCGGCGGCGCGCCACCGCGTTCGTGATGTCTTCAGCCAATTTATGGAATCCCATGTGGTGCGCGGGCTTCTAGCAGCGCTTTTGCAGCCTGTCGAACAATTTTGGGCGGATGGCCGGTCTTGAGATAGGGTCGCCGCAACGACATCAGAAGACCCGATTCGACGAAGGACCATCCATGAGCGCAGACAAGCAAATCATCGTTGTCGGCGCCGGCATCATCGGCGCGTCTGTCGCCTGGCATCTGGCGAAGGCCGGCGCGAACGTAACGGTGGTTGCCGACAGCGGCGCCGGCGGCGTCGCCACGCCGAATTCCTTTTCCTGGATCAATGCCAGTTGGGGCAATCCAGAGCCGTATTTCCGGCTGCGTACCCGTTCGATGGCCGAATGGACGCGGCTTGCGCATGACGTGCCCGGCATTCCGTTGGAATGGTGCGGCGGCCTGTGCTGGGACCTGCCGCCGGCCGAGTTGGAATCCTATGCAGTCGAGCATTCTGCCTGGGGCTACGGCATCGAGCGCGTCGACCGCATGGGAGCCGCACGTATAGAGCCCAATTTGACCAAGCTTCCCGATTTCGCCCTTCACGTGGCAGAGGAGGGCGTCGCCGAGCCGGTCGCGGCCACGCAGGCGCTGCTGGTGGATGCCGAGCGGCGTGGCCTGCGGGTGATTGGCGGAACGTCCGTGACCGCGTTGGTGCAGACCAATGGCAGGATTACCGGCATGGATATGTCAGGCGGACGGATCGCTGCCGACGAGGTGGTGATCGCAGCAGGCGCCGGCTCTCCGGCAATTGCGGCGACGGCCGGGTTAAGACTGCCGATCGAGACGCCGCCCGGCCTGATCGTCCATTCACGCCCCTACGAAAAGCTGCTCAACGGCTTGGTGATCGGCGATCGGCTGCACATGCGCCAGACTACCGAGGGCCGCATCATCGCCGGCTCGGATTTCGGCGGCACCGATCCGGGAATGGATGCCGCAGCCACCGGTCGCGAGCTGTTTGCGGCGATGAAGAGCATGCTGCGCGACGCCGACCGGCTGGAACTGGATTTCCACACCGTCGGCTATCGGCCGACGCCGATCGACGGCTTTCCGATCATCGGACGGGCTGAAGGCCTGAGCGGCCTTTATGTCGCGGTCATGCATTCCGGCATCACACTGGCCCCAGCCGTCGGCCTGTTCGCCGCCCGGGAAATCCTCGACGACGCGCGCGACCCGCTGCTTGAGCCGTATGGGCTGACGCGGTTTGCTCAATAGCCGCGCGGACGGCGAAAACCGCCGCTCAGCAGCGCTATTGCCCTGGCGACGCCGAGCAGCCGCGCTTCCGACCAGCGGCGGCCGACCAGTTGCAGGCCGATGGGCAGGCCGTCGCGGTCCTGCCCGCAGGGCACCGACAGTGCCGGGTGGCCGCTGTAGTTGAACACCGCGCCGTAGGCCGGCAGCATCCAGTAGCTCTGCTCCCTGTCATCGACCTTGATCGGTGTTCCCGGCTCGCAATGCGGGAAGGCCGTGGTCATGGCCACGGGGCAAAGCAAGACATCGCAACCTTCGAAAAAGCGGTCCCAGGCAAGAATTGACTGGTCGCGGCGGGCGAGCGCCTCGAACCAGCGCGAGACCGGTGTCGGTTCTTCCGGCGGCTCCGGCTGCGCAGCTTCCAGCATCATCCCGATCAGCGCACCGCCTTGCGTCAGATCGTCATGCAAGTCGAGCGTCGGCAGTCTTGCTTCCTCGACAGTCGCGCCTGCAGACTGAAGCTCCCTTGCCAGATTCTCGACCGCGGCCCTGATCTCGCCGGCCACCGGAAACCCCGGAAATACCGGCGCGACAGCGATGCGCAGGGTCTTGAGATCAAGCTTCGGCATGTCCTCGACCGGCACCGGTGTAAGGTCGGCGTCGCTGCCATCCGGCCCTGCGATGATCCCCAGGATCAGCGCCAGATCTTCGACATTGCGGGCCAGCGGACCGATGCAGGACATCAGCCGCACGCTGCGCGGCGAACCATTGGGATCGGGAAAGGCGCCGGCCAGGGTGACGCGATGCTCGGTCGGCTTGAGGCCGTAGACGCCGCAAAAGGCTGCAGGCAGGCGGATCGAATCCTGCATGTCGGTGCCGATCTCGAATGGTGTCATGCCGGTGCTGAGCGCTGCCGCGGCGCCGCCGCTCGAGCCGCCGGCGGTGCGCGATAGATCCCAGGGATTGCTGGTGCGGCCAAACAGCGGATTGTTCGACTGCCAGTCGCCCAGCATCGTTGCGACATTCGTCTTGCCGACCAGCACGCCGCCGGCCGCCTTCAACCTGAGAACGACCGGGCTGTCTTTTCTCGCCACATAGTCGGCAAAGGCCGGGAAGCCGACCGTGGTCTTTATGCCTGACGTTTCGTGCGTGTCCTTCAGCGTGAACGGCACACCGTGCAGCGGCCCGACAGCGTCGCCGCGCGCCTGGGCTTCGTCGGCTTCCTTCGCTCGAGCGCGAGCCCCTTCCCTGTCGAGCGTGACGACGGCGTTGACCGCTTCATTGTGCCTGTCGATCTCAGCCAAATGCGCGTCCAGCCCTTCCACGGCGGAAATCTTGCGGTCGCGGATCGCGGCGGCGAGTTCGATAGTCGAGGAAAAGACGAGGTCCATGACCATTGCTCCGGCTTGCTAGCGGCGCCAGCCTCACCAAATGGCGGGCTACGGCGCGTCTTCAAGCCGAATTCAGCATTCGAGGACTGGCGGTGCTTGATCGGAATTGCGCTGAAAGGGTCTGCTGAGCGGGGCGCTGTCCCGCGATGTTGCCGCGACAGCAAGGGATCTACACGGCCAGCGCCAGTCTAACCGGCTCCGGCGCAAACGGACGAATGGTCATGCAGTCTCTGGTGATGGTGACGAAGCTAGAGGCCGGGATCGGCTGCCAGTCGCCGCCGTCACGGTCGAAAGGATCCGACATAAGGCATCGCCCGCCGCCATTGCGGAAGACGCAGGTGTAGAGCGTCGGCGCGTGGGCATCGGTCGCATAGCGCACCGCATGGAGCGATTCGCCGTCCGACAAGGCGGCGGTAAGTCTCAGCGCCGGTTCGAAGCCGGCGCGGTGCGAGGCGTCCATAACGCGGCTGGTGGCGCGGAGAACAGCGCCCTTCGGATCACTCGATGTCGCGATAGAGACCCGGTTCGAGCCGGTCGCCGTACCAGGCAAGGCCAAAGCCATCGCCATTGGTCGGCGACTTGGCTTCCTGGGCGCAATGACTCTGGGCGATAAGCGAATGGCAGGGCGCCGTGACGATGTCTTCGAGGAAAACCGCTTCGCCAAGATAGGCCGCCCAGCGGCACATCGCTTACTCTTCCCTCAGGCGCGATCCATGAGAGCCGCATTCTCCTTGATCGCGTGTGTGCCTCTGTTGTGCGTGCGCTCATAGAGCTCGCCAACGATTCGGCTGGCCGTAGTCTCAAACAGAAACGGCAAGAAAGCGTGAATGAGCGCGGCGAACGCTGCCATGAACAGGCGCGAGCAGAACCACGCCGCGAAGGCCATATGGCTGAAATAGGTCTCGCCCACTTTGGCCGGGTGCGAGGTGAAAAGTCTTGCAAGCCGTGTGCTCATGCTGGTCCCCTTTTAGCGCGTGAAGTCCCGATCTTGCGCATCTTGACACGCCTCGCCGGTTCATTGATCCCAAAATATCCTTGTATTTTGCCAATCATTGGGACAAACATCCCACATGCCGATGGAAATCGATGAGATCGACCGAAGATTGCTGGCCGAGCTGCAACGCGACGGTACACTGTCGGTCGACCAACTGTCGGAAAGGGTGTCGCTGTCGCGCAACGCCTGCTGGCGCCGGGTCAAGCGGCTGGAAGAAGACGGCGTCATTACCGGCCGGGTGGCGCTGGTCGATGCCGACAAGCTCGGCCTCGGCCTTTCGGTGTTCGTCCTGATCCGGACCTCCAATCACGATCCGGACTGGCTGCAAAAATTCCGGGCGGCAGTCACCGGTTTTCCCGAGATCACCGGCGTCTACCGCATGTCCGGCGACCTCGATTATGTGCTGCGTGCCCGCGTCGCCGACGTGAAAGCGTATGACCGGCTCTATCAGCGACTGATCGCCAAGGTGGCCCTGTCGGATGTTTCGGCCTCCTTCGTCATGGAGGAGATCAAGGAGACGACGGTCGTTCCCGTAGAACTGCGCTGAGTGGAACTGCGCTGAAAGAAAGCCGTTGATAGCATTGCCGCCGAGTTGACCGAATCGGCGTTGGTAGCGATAGGATCAGCCTCATGCGCGCAGCCCTCTACACTTCCTCCGTCATCGGTCCGGCCGTCGGCTTCGTCAGGCTGCCGCATGGCGAGGGCCTGCCGCTTCCCGCCTATGAAAGCCCGGGCGCCGCCGGCATGGATCTGCGCGCCGCGGTGCCGGACGACCGGCCGCTGCTGATCCTGCCGGGAAAACGCGCGCTGGTGCCGACCGGGCTGATCCTGGAGATTCCGGAGGGCGTGGAAGGTCAGGTCCGGCCGCGCTCGGGCCTCGCCTTCAAGCATGGCCTCACCTGTCTCAACACGCCGGGCACCATTGACAGCGACTATCGCGGCGAGGTCAAGGTGCTGCTGATCAATCTCGGCGACGAAGATTTCGCAGTGACGCGCGGCATGCGGATCGCCCAGATCGTCTTTGCGTCCGTGATGCAGGCGACGGTCGAGGAGCGCACATTGGCCGGCGGCACGACGCGCGGCTCGGGCGGCTTCGGATCGACCGGCACGGCCTGATGAGCATAGTGAAATGAGAATGCCCAAACTCGTCATCTTCGATTGCGACGGGGTTCTGGTCGATACCGAGAACCTGGCCAATCGACGCCTCGCCGAATGGCTCAGCGCCGCCGGCTACCCGGCCAGCTTCGAATATTGCCGCAAGAATTTCTCCGGCCGCTCCATGGTATCGGTGCAAAAGGAGGTCGAGGCGACCGGCGTCAGCCTCGGCGCCGATTTCGTCGAGCGTTGGAACGCCGGCCTGCCGGACCTGTTCGCGCATGGCGTCGAAGCCGTCCCCTATGTCAGGGAGTTCATCCAAGCCGTGCACGCTGCCGGCGTCGCAACTTGCGTCGCTTCATCGGCACGGGTTTCGAAAATGCACATCACGCTCGGCCAGACCGGGCTGCTGCAGCTGTTCGAGCATGCGCTGTTCAGCTCGACCATGGTTTCGCGCGGCAAGCCGTTTCCCGACCTGTTCCTGCATGCCGCAGGCACGATGGGCTTCGCGCCCGCCGACTGCATCGTCATCGAGGACAGCGTCGCCGGGACGTTAGCCGGCATTGCCGCCGGCATGCGCGTATTTTCCTACTACGGCGACCCGCATTCCGACCGCGACGGCCTGACCGAGGCCGGCGGCATCCTGTTCGACGACATGCGCGAACTTGCCGGGCTGGTGCCGATCCACTGATCTGATATTCGAGCTTGTTATCCGACTGTACGCCTCGGTCGTCCGTGCTAGCTTGCGAACGCTCGACAGTGGAGGCGCCAGCGTATGAATTCCATCCTGCTTCGCTTCATCCTCGCTTGTTTGCTGCTGCCGTGCCTGTGGACGGCGGCCGGCGCCCAAGGCGTCAGTTTCCCGGACCTTGGCAGCGCCGTTCCCGGCCACAAAGACACGACCTATCTCGACCTCGCCAGGATGGTCATTCCCGATCTGGCGGCGGACAAGGATGGCTTCTACGGGGGCTCCATGCCGATCGAGATGCGCCATATCGAGGGTCCGGATAGAGGTGGCCCGCCGCCCGAAACGTCGGGCTTTTCCGATGCTGGCGTGCTCCAGATCAAGGCCGGCGGCAAGGATCGGCTGGCCATGCTGTTCGACCTCGGGAGCTCCTCCGACAGCGCCGAGGGTTTTGCGGTGCTGGCGCTCTACGATCTTGCCAGCAGGCCGAGACTGCTCGACGCTGTCAATGTCGCCGTCGACCGGAGCACCCATTTCCGCGATCCGGGCAAGCTGCCGATCGGGCCCAGCGATGACGCCATCATCACCCTGAGCACGCATTTCAATTCGAGCCAGAGCTATGTGAGCACGCCGCTGATCCTGGTCCGCGACGACAGGTTCGAACTGATCGAAATGATCTACACGTTCGACGAGTCACTGTGCGCCTACAAGCGCACGCAGGAGTTGGCGTTTCAGACCATTGCGGACGGCCAGCCCTATGCGGCCATCAAGGCGACGGTGACCGATGCCACCGTGCCGAATGGCGAAAGCTGCGACGAACCGGCGCCCGAGCCTTCCTCGCGCGACATCTCCGTCACCTACCATTGGAATGGGACCGCCTACGTC
>NZ_RZSU01000125.1:0-16692 GCF_003997585.1 Mesorhizobium sp. M5C.F.Cr.IN.023.01.1.1
TCCCTGAACTGCTCGACCTGACGCGCCATTTTGCGAACAAGGATCGCGCCGTGCTCGGTATCTGCCTTGGCAGCCAACTGGTCGCGCGCGCCTTCGGCGGCGAGAACCGGATCGGCGGCGCCTCGGAATTCGGCTGGCACAAGGTCTCGCTCACTCCGGCGGCGAAGGCCGATCCGGTGCTCGCAGCGCTGCCCGAAAATTTCCCCATCTTCGAATGGCACGACGACACTTTTGTCTTGCCTGAAGGTGCCGTGCGGCTCGCCGGCAACGAAGTCGCCGAGAACCAGGCGTTTCGCATCGGCCGCGCCGTCTATGGCTTTCAGTTCCATTTCGAGGCGGACCGGCCGATGGTCCGCGACTGGAGCTCATCCTTCGCATCGCTCATTGCCGAACGGCACCCGGACTGGAGCGATCGGCTCGACGACGAAATGGCCCATCACGGACCGGATGCCGATGCCGCCGGGCTGGCCATTGCCCGCGCCTGGGTGGCGACGATCTGACGGCTGTCGGTCCCGACGTTGCATATTTGGCACGCCGGCAAATATCCGCTGTGGACAGCTTGTTTCGTCCTTGGCTTGTGGCCGCCCGCTACCCTAGAAGGCACGCGCTCTGCATCTTCCGTGCAACGCGATGAACCCTTTGTCTCACTCGCGCGACACATCGCCGATACAGAACATGCCTAGAAGCGCGAAATCGTCGAAATTTTGAGACGTATTTCCGTTTCAACCCATTGGTAACCCGCCTCGTGCACAGATGCAGAGAGCTCAACAAGAGATGACGTCCGTGAAAGCAGCGCTTCTGTCCTTTGTCATGTTGTCGGCCATAGTGTTGTGCGGCTTCGGCACCTATGCCGGCGACGCAGCCAACAACCACAACGCCGTCGACGGCTACGGCGTCACCGCCGCTCTTCGCTAAAACACAGACTTGAAGCGCGACACGCTTTTAGGCCCTCTCACCTGACACCACCAGGATACGCTTGTCCGCGCCGTCGACGACGAGCGCGCTGAGGTTTCCCGTCTGGTAGGCGAGCGTGTCGATATTGACGCGGTTGACCATCACCTCCGCCTCCGGCACCGGCGTGTGGCCATGCACCACGATCTTCGGATGCAGGCCGGAATGATTGTGGAAGACATCGCGGATCCAGATCAGGTCCTGCGTGCTCTGACTTTCCAGCGCAATGCCTGGCCGGATGCCGGCATGGCAAAAAAAGAAGTCGCCAAAGGTCAGTGAAAACACTAGCGACTGCAGGAAGTCGACATGGCTTTTCGGCACGGCCTCGACCAGCGCCGCGTGGCCTTGCCGCAGTGCCGCCTCGGACCTGCCAAACCACGCACCGCCGCCTTCATTGAGCACCACGCCATAGGACTGCGCGGTCTGGATGCCGCCATATCGCATGAAAAGCCCGTCCGCATCGGGTGCATCGAGGAAGTCGAGGAAGCCGATGTCGTGGTTGCCGGCGAGCATCAGGTGGCGCGGGTCGCGTTTTCGCACTTCGATCAGGAAATCGAGAACGCCCTTGGAGTTCGGGCCGCGGTCGACATAGTCGCCGAGATGGATGACACGCCAGTCGGCCGGCCGCGCCTGGCGGATCTCGGCCGCAATCCGGCGGTACATGGCGACGAGCAGGTCGAGCCGGCCATGCACGTCGCCGACCGCATAGATGCGCATGCCTTCCGGTCCGCGCGCGTCGAGAAAGTGGATGCCGGGGGCAATCAATGCGTCCATCTCCGTGATCATGCCGTCACGGGAGTCTAACGCCGAAGCTGATCTTTGCCCATGTCGGTTACCAGACGTTTTCCGCACAGTGCCAGCGTTATGTCCATCTCCTTGCGGATGATTTCCAAGGCTTTGGTGACCCCATCCTTGCCGAGCGCGCCAAGGCCGTAAAGGAAAGGCCGGCCGATATAGGTGCCCTTGGCGCCAAGACACAGCGCCTTTAGCACGTCCTGGCCCGAGCGGATGCCGCCATCCATATGCACCTCGATCGTGTCACCGACAGCGTCGGCGATCTCTTCCAGCACCTCGATCGACGACGGCGCACCGTCGAGCTGGCGCCCGCCATGATTGGAGACGATGATCGCGTCGGCGCCGGTCTTGGCCGCCATCAGCGCGTCTTCCTTGTCGAGGATGCCTTTCAGGATCAGCTTGCCGCCCCAGCGTTCCTTGATCCAGGCAACGTCCTTCCACGACAGATGCGGATCGAATTGCTCCGTCGTCCATGAGGACAGCGAGGTGAGGTCGCCGACGCCCTTGGCGTGGCCGACGATGTTGCGGAAGGTCCGGCGCTGGGTACCGGCCATGCCGATGCACCAGCCCGGCCTGGTCGCCATCTGCCAGACGTGTTTCGGCGTGAAGCGCGGCGGCGCCGACAGCCCGTTGCGGATATCCTTATGGCGCTGGCCGAGGATCTGCAGGTCGAGCGTCAGCATCAGCGCCGAGCATTTCGCCGCCTTCGCCCTGTCGATGAGATTGAGGACGAAATCCTTGTCGCGAAGCACATAGAGCTGGAACCAGAACGGCTTCTTGGTCACTGATGCGACATCCTCGATCGAGCAGATGCTCATCGTCGAAAGCGTGAACGGCACGCCGAATTCCTCCGCCGCCTGCGCCGCCAGCATCTCGCCGTCGGGGTGCTGCATGCCGGTCATACCGGTCGGCGCCAGCGCCACCGGCATCGCCACCTTCTCTCCGATCATGGTCGATTCCAGCGACCGGTTGCTCATGTCGACCAGCACGCGCTGGCGGAATTTGATCTTTTGGAAATCCTCCTCGTTGGCCCGGTAGGTGCTTTCGGTCCATCCACCGGAATCGGCATAGTCGAAGAACATCTTCGGCACGCGGCGGCGCGCCAGGTCCTTGAGATCGGCGATGGTTAGGATCATGCTCATGGGTTTTCCGCTGGTTGTTCGCTAATTCGTCGTTGTTGATTTTTCTTAGCCGGCGCTCATGAGCGTTTTCTTGCCGGCTCGCTGTCGCCGGCCTCGGAGCGCTGCATCAGCCTCAGCCGCGACACACGTTGCCAGTCGCCGCTGCGCTCGGCCTCGGCCATGGTGCGTTCGACATGGGTGATGTGGTCCATCGCCGCCTGCCGTGCGGCCGCCGGATCGCCGGCCTTGACCGCCGCGTAGATCGCCCGGTGCTGCGAAAGCAGCGCTTCGCGCGCGCCCGGCACGTTGAACACCAAGAGCCGGTTCTGGAAGACGCCCTCCGACAGCAGCCGGTAGCACGAGCGCAGCGTGTGCAGGAGGATGATGTTGTGCGCGCATTCGCAGATCGCGTGGTGGAACTCGACGTCGATTTCCGCCTCGTCGTCGAAGTTGCCGGTCCGGTGCGCCTCGTCCATGCGCGCCATGATGCGGTCGAGCAGCGCCAGGTCGTCCGATGTGGCGCGCCGCGCCGCATACTCGGCCGCCACCGCCTCGATCTCGCGGCGGTATTCCAGATAGTCGGTCGCCGCCTTGCGGTGCATGGAGATCAGGTCCGTCACCGGCTTGGTGAACAGCTGGCCGATGACATCGGCGACATGGGTGCCGCCGCCGGGCCGCGTCGTCAAAAGTCCGCGTCCTTCCAGCGCCTTCAGCGCGTCGCGCAGGATCGGCCGCGACACCTCGAACCGGCGTGCCAGCTCGCGCTCGCCCGGCAGCCTGTCGCCGGTGCGCAGAACGCCTTCGAGGATCAGGCTCTCGATCTGCTGCACCACCTCGTCGGCGGTGCGGGAATGCTCGATCCTGGAGAAGATATCGCTCAACGGGGATGGCCTGGGGATTGAACCGGTGTCACGCAGGATAAAGCCAGTGTCGCCAACTGGTCAAATTATTTATCCAATTCGTCGGTTTGGCCGGGTCCAACGTCGTCGCGGCATATCGATTTCGGCTAACTTGTCGTTTGCGTCCCCCGGCAATTGGCTCTAGAGGGACGCGATTGCACCAGGCCCGGGGGACCAGCCGTGGCAGATGACCCGTCCAATCTCAAATTTCAGCCGCGCGTCGAGGGCAGCGTCATGGGCTTTCCCGCGCATCAGGGACGGCCTGGCGCGCTCGGCGAGGTTCACGCCCGTCCGCATCCGCTGGTCGAGAAACCGCGCGTGCTGGTGCAGCTTTCCTTCATGACCGAAGCTGGGTCCGGCGTCGACCAGGCCGTGCTTTCCGAATTGTCGCGGCGGCTCGGCATCGCCGCGCCCGACCCTCATGCACGCCACCACGCGATGAAGTGGGGCAAGGGCTCGCTGCGCTGGGAACGGCACACGGAATTCTCCACCTATCTGTGGGAAGGACCGCTATCCGAGAGCGGCCAGCGCCAGGAAGATTCGCCTTTCGGCCACGGGTTTTCGCCGCCGGGAACGGTGATTTCCGGCATCAGGCTCGAAATCCGCAAATGGACGCAGGCGAGCGAAAAGCTGATCGCCAGCTTCGACCCGACCAGCCTGTGCTATTCGCTGGTCGAGCGCGGCAACGCCGCCATCGTCACCGATTTCCGCCAGGACGGTGACGGCATGACCCGCATGCTGGTGCTCGACCGCGGCCTGACGCCGGCACGCACCGGCGCGCTGGCGCAGCGGCTGATCGATATCGAAACCTACCGCACGCTGGCCATGCTTGGCCTGCCGCTGGCGCTGATGCAGTCCGGTCGCGCGCGCCGCATCGAAGACAGGCTGGCGCAGACCACACTGGAAATGAAAGTCGCCGAAACCCGCGACAGCCAGACGTTGCTTGCCGACCTGACCGAGCTTGCCGCCGAGTTGGAGGCCGATGCAGCCTCCAGCCTCTATCGCTTCGGCGCCAGCCGCGCCTATGACGGCATCGTCCGCGAACGGCTGGAGGCGCTGGAGGAGGAGGCGGTGCCCGGCTACGACACCTGGGGCGGGTTCCTGCAGCGTCGCGTCGCCCCCGCCATGCGCACCTGCCGTTCGGTCGAGGAGCGTCAGGCCAATCTGTCGACGAAGCTCACCCGCGCCACCACGCTGCTGCGCACCTGGGTCGACGTCGACGTCGAGAAGCAGAACCGCGATCTGCTGGCGTCGATGAACAACCGCGCCCGCCTCCAACTGCGCCTGCAGCAGACGGTGGAAGGGCTCTCGGTCGCCGCCGTCTCCTACTACGTCGTCGGCCTCATCGGCTACGTCGCCAAGGGCGCCTCGATCTTCGGCCATACCTTCGCGCCCGAGGTCGTCACCGCCGCCTCGGTGCCGCTCGCCATCCTGCTGGTCTGGTGGGGCGTGCGCCGTGTGCGCCGCTTGCACTCCGAACCCGCCAAGCAAGCGGGCGAGTAGGCAATCTCCCCCTGAAGGTCCCTCGACGGGGAGAAAGTCAGCGCGTCCCTCTCGCCCCCCGCTCCCTTCGTTCGCCGCCCTCCTCGCAAGCCGCTGCGGAAGGCGTCCCGGTGTCGGCGCTCGATTTCGGCCAAAGCAGGATTTGCAACAGGCGCCTGCCGCTGGTAAAAGATTTTTACCAGTCGATCGAAGGAGACTGTCGATGTCCAGCCTGCTGATGCCGAAGCCAGACGACGCCACGATGCGCCGGCGCGACGAGATCGTCGCCGATATGCGCATCATCGTGCCGGGCGAAGGCGTCTTCGACGCTGCCAATTCGATGCGTGCCTTCGAGAGCGACGGCCTCACCGCATATCGGCAATTGCCGCTGGTCGTGGTGCTGCCCGAAACGGTGGCGCAGGTCTCGCGCGTGCTGAAATATTGCAATGACCGCAACATACGCGTCGTGCCGCGCGGTTCCGGCACATCTTTGTCCGGCGGGGCGTTGCCGCTCGAAGACGCCGTGCTGCTGGTCATGAGCCGCTTCAATCGCATTCTCGAGATCGATTTTCCAAACCGCATCGTCGTCGCCCAGCCGGGCGTCACCAATCTCGGCATCACCATCGCCGTCGAGCAGGAGGGCTTTTACTACGCCCCCGATCCATCCTCCCAGATCGCCTGCTCGATCGGCGGCAATGTCGCGGAGAATTCCGGCGGCGTACATTGCTTGAAGTACGGTCTTACCGCCAACAATGTGCTCGGTATCGAGATGGTGCTGATGAACGGCGAGGTGGTGCGGCTCGGCGGCAAGCATCTCGACGCGGAAGGCTATGACCTGCTCGGGGTGGTGACCGGTTCCGAAGGGCTTCTCGGCGTCGTCACCGAGGTCACTGTGCGCATCCTGAAGAAGCCGGAGACGGCGCGCGCGCTTTTGATCGGCTTCCCGACCAGCGAGCAGGGTGGCCAATGCGTCGCCGACATCATCGGCGCCGGCATCATCCCGGGCGGCATGGAGATGATGGACCGCCCGGCGATCCACGCGGCCGAGGATTTCGTCCATGCCGGCTATCCCTTGGATGTCGAGGCGCTACTGATCGTCGAGCTCGACGGGCCGGGCGTCGAGGTCGATCACCTGATCGGCCTTGTCGAAGCCATCGCCTATAGGAACGGCTCGACCACATGCCGCATCTCGCAGTCGGAGCAGGAGAGGCTGAGCTTCTGGGCCGGCCGCAAAGCTGCCTTTCCGGCGGTCGGCCGCATCTCGCCCGACTACTACTGCATGGACGGCACCATCCCGCGCAAGGAACTGCCGCGCGTGCTGCACGGGATGCGCGAACTGTCGGAGAAATACGGGCTCGGCGTCGCCAATGTCTTTCACGCCGGCGACGGCAACCTGCATCCGCTGATCCTATATGACGCCAATGTGCCGGGCGAGCTCGACAAGGCGGAAAGTTTCGGCGCCGACATCCTGCGGCTCTGCGTCAAGGTCGGCGGCGTGCTGACCGGCGAGCACGGGGTGGGGGTGGAGAAGCGCGACCTGATGCCGGAAATGTTCAACCAGATCGACCTCGACCAGCAGATGCGGGTCAAATGCGCTTTCGATCCCAGCCATCTGCTCAACCCGGGCAAGGTGTTTCCGCAGTTGCGCCGCTGCGCCGAGCTCGGACGCATGCACGTGCATCGCGGGCAGACGGCGTTTCCGGACATTCCGAGGTTTTAAGTGGAAGTGTTGGCGCTTGAACACCCCCCTCTGTCCTGCCGGACGTCTCCCCCTCAAGGCGGGAGATTGGGAGCTTGCACGTCTCACCCTTCTTTCAACGTTGGAGATTGGCGAAGCCAGAGGCGACGTCCGAACACCCCCCTTGAGGGGGAGATGTCCGGCAGGACAGAGGGGGGCGCGAAGGAACGCGGCGTATCGCCATGACCACCTTCACTCCCGCCACCGCAGCCGAAACCCTCGCCACCGTCCAATGGGCCGCCGCCGAAGACTCGCCGCTCGAAATCCTCGGGCATGGTTCCAAGCGCGGTATAGGCCGTCCGCTGCAGACCGAGCATACGCTCGACCTGTCGAAACTGTCCGGCGTGACGCTCTACGAGCCGGCCGAACTGGTACTGTCGGCCAAAGCCGGCACGCCGCTCGCCGACATCGAAAGCCTGCTTGCCGAAAACGGCCAGCAGCTGGCCTTCGAGCCGCTGGATTACGGCCCGCTGCTCGGCGGTGAGTTAGGGCGAGGCACGATCGGCGGCGTGCTGGCCGCGAACCTTTGCGGCCCGCGCCGGCTGAAGGCGGGGGCGGCGCGCGACCATATTCTCGGCGTAGCGGCGGTTTCCGGTCGCGGCGAGGCCTTCAAGTCCGGCGGCCGCGTCGTCAAGAACGTCACCGGCTACGACCTGTCGAAACTCATGGCCAACAGCTGGGGCACGCTTGCCGTCCTCACCGACGTCACCTTCAAGGTGCTGCCAGCAGCCGAGACCGAAGTCACGCTCGCTCTGCGCGGCCTGCTCGACGATCATGCCGCCGCCGCCATGGCGCTGGCGCTCGGCTCCAGCGCCGAAGTGTCGAGTGCTGCCCATCTTCCCGAACGCGTCGCCGCGCGGGTCGCCGGCGGCAGCCTCGGCAATGCCGCGGCGACATTGCTGCGCGTCGAGGGGTTCGGCCCGTCGGTCGCCTACCGCATCGCCGCGCTGAAAGACCTGCTCGGAAATGCCGGCCCGCTCGAGGAGATTTCGGGCGATGTCTCGCATTCCGTCTGGCGCGCCATCAGAGATTGCGCGCCGTTTGCCGACGGCCTGGAAAAGCCGGTGTGGCGCGTGTCGATGGCGCCGGCGCAAGCTCACCAGATGGTGCTGGCGCTGCGCATGCAGGCGGCGGCCGATGCCTTCTATGACTGGCAGGGCGGACTGATCTGGCTGCGCATGGAGCATGGCGATCCCGAAGCCGATCTTCTGCGCGGCCTGGTGAGACAGTATGGCGGCGGCCATGCGACGCTGGTGCGCGCCGCGCCTTCGCATCGCGCCGCTGTGCCGGTGTTTGAGCCGCAGGCGTCGCAACTGGCAGCGTTGTCGGCGCGGCTCAAAGCCGAATTCGATCCTAAGAATATCCTCAATCCCGGCCGTATGGCGCCGGCTGCAAGCTCTGCTACTCTTGGCACCGCAACCGAGGGAGCAGCATTATGAGCAACATCAATCCAGGCCCGACCGATTCAGGTAAACCCGCGCCGCGCCAGACCGACCGCTGGCTGGAGCCGGGTTCGACCAACGCGCTGGTCATCTACATCCTCTATCTCGCCAGCCTCGTCATCGGCGTCACCGGTATTGTCGGCATCGTGCTGGCCTATATCAACCGCGGCAAAGCAGGCGGCTTCATCGAGAGCCACTATACATTCCTGATCCGCACCTTCTGGATCGGTCTGCTTTATGCGTTGATCTCGGTTGTGCTGATGATGGTGGCGATAGGCGTCGTGCTGATGTTCGCCGTCGCCGTCTGGTTCATTGCCCGCTGCATTCTCGGCCTGCAGGCGCTGCAGCGCGGCGAGCCGGTCAGAGACCCGGAAAGCTGGTTCTTGGGATTATAGGATTTTTGCGTGCAGACCAATTTTTCGCTTGCCCAGCTTGCCGATCCGCATGTCGCGGAATCGGAGAAGATCCTGCGCAAATGCGTGCATTGCGGCTTCTGCACGGCCACCTGCCCGACCTATGTGACGCTTGGCAATGAGCTGGATTCGCCGCGCGGGCGGATCTACCTGATCAAGGACATGCTGGAGAACGGTCGCCCCGCTGACAAGCAGATCGTCACCCATATCGACCGCTGCCTGTCCTGCCTCGCCTGCATGACCACCTGCCCGTCGGGCGTCAACTACATGCATCTGGTCGACCACGCCCGTGCCCATATCGAGGAAACCTACAAGCGCCCGCTGCTCGATCGGCTGACGCGCGCCATGCTGGCCTTTGTCCTGCCTTATCCCTCGCGCTTTCGGGCTGCGCTCAAGCTGGCGAGGCTTGCGCAGCCATTCGCCGGTCTGTTCGAAAAGATCCCGGCGCTGAAGCCGCTGGGCGCGATGCTCAAGCTTTCCCCGGCGTCGGTTCCTGCGGCCTCGCCAATGGCTTCGCCGGGCATCCATGCCGGGCAGGGCGCGAGAAAAATTGGCCGCGTCGCCATTCTCACCGGCTGCGCACAATCCGTGCTTGATCCCGGCATCAACGACACGACGATCGCGCTGCTGACGCGGTTGGGCGTCGAGGTCGAGGTTCCCGAGGGTGAGGGCTGCTGCGGCGCGCTGGTGCATCACATGGGCCGCGAGGAGGCAGCGCTTGCCTCGGCCAGGCGCAATGTCGACGCCTGGACGCGCGCCATCGACCAGGGCGGGCTGGATGCCATCGTCATCACCGCGTCGGGCTGCGGCACCACCATCAAGGACTACGGCTTCATGCTGCGCCTCGACCCGGCCTATGCCGACAAGGCGGCGCGCGTGTCGGCGCTGGCCAAGGACATCACGGAATATCTGGTGGGTCTCGACCTGCCCGAGCCGGTGCGCAAGCCCGGCACCATCGTTGCCTATCACTCTGCCTGCTCGATGCAGCACGGCCAGAAGATCACCCGCCAGCCCAAGGAGCTTCTTGCCAGGGCCGGGTTCGTCGTGCGCGAGCCGCGCGAAGGGCATCTGTGCTGCGGGTCGGCCGGCACCTACAACATCCTGCAGTCCGAGATCTCGGCGACTTTGCGTGATCGCAAGGTCAGGAATATCGAGGCGACAGGTGCTGAAATCGTCGCCACCGGCAACATTGGCTGCATCACCCAGATTGCGTCAGCGGCGAAGCTGCCGGTGGTGCACACGGTAAAACTGCTCGACTGGGCCTATGGCGGACCGAGGCCGGAAGGCGTTCCGGACAACAGGGCAGTCGTGGCAGCGGAGTGACGGGACAGTTCTGAGGCGTAGCCCCCTCATCCGGCCGCGGAGCCTGTCCTCGGGCTTGCCGGAGGCAAGACCCGTGGGCGGCCACCTTCTCCCCGTTGGGGAGAAGAGGACTGGTGCCGGCCTTGAAGCCTCCTCTCCCCTCGGGGAGAGGTCAGCCGAGCGAAGCGGAGGCTGGGTGAGGGGGCCTGCCGCTACGTGCTTATTCCGCCGCGAGCTTGTCCACCACGCCGTAGGTCGCCTGGTAAAGCGCGCGCTGGCGGCTGAGCGCTACCATCGTGTTGCGCAGCAGGATCGCCACGGTGATGGGGCCGACGCCGCCCGGCACCGGCGTGATCCAGGACGCCACATGCTTGACGCTCTCGGCGTCGACGTCGCCAACGATGCGGCTCTCGCCGTCCGGTCCTGTCTCGGCATTGATGCCGATGTCGATGACGGCTGCACCCGGCTTGACCATGTCGGCCTTGATCAGCCGCGGCTTGCCGACGGCGACGAACAGCGCATCGGCACGGCGCGCGTGCGCTGCCACCGAGCGCGTCATGTGATGGCAGACCGTCACCGTCGCGCCCTCGCTCATCAAGAGGAAGGCGATCGGCTTGCCGACGATCTCGGAGTGGCCGACGATGACGACCTCGAGCCCCTTCAGATCGAGGCCGGTCTCCTTGAGCAGTTCGACCGAAGCGGCCGCCGTGCACGGTGCAAGGTCGAGCTGGTTGTAGACGATGTTGCCGATCGAGGCCGGGTGCATGCCCTCGACGTCCTTGAGCGGATGCACCGCCGCCTGAAGCGTCTTGATCGGGATATGCACCGGCACCGGCCGCTGGATGATGATACCGGTGACGCGCGGATCGGCATTAAGGCCGTGGATCGCTGCTTCGAGTTCGCCGGCGGTGATGTCGGCGGCAAACCGTCTTTCCTCGAAACCGATACCGGCCAATGCCGCCTTGGCGCGCTGGTTGCGCACATAGACGTCGACCGCAGCGGTGTCGCCGACGGTGATCGATATCAGTTTGGGCGGAAAACCTTCTGCGGTTGCGATCGCTGCATCCTCGCGCACCGAGGCGATGATGCGCTGGGCGACCGGGCCGCCTTTGAGATAGCGGCTGTCATCGGACAGGGACATGTAGATTGGCCTTTGTCTGGGAACGTTGCAGCCGACATAGCAAAATAACGAGAAGAATGGCAGCGAGAATGCGAACCGCCATACCCCGGGCGCGACCTACCGGTCAAAGCTGACCCTGCCAGACGTGATCCTGTCGCGTCCTAGAAACAGAAAGGGCAGCGCGATTTGCCGCGCTGCCCTTTCTTGACTGGCCGCATCCCCACACGGCCCGTCCCCCGTATCCGATGATCCAGAGTCTTCTGGACAGAATCGGCAACAAAATCAACTGCAGATTACATCACCACAACCGTCGTGCCAACATCGACCCGCTCATAGAGGTCGACGACGTCCTCGTTGCGCATGCGAATGCAGCCCGACGACACGGCGCCGCCGATCGTCCAGGGCTGGTTGGTGCCGTGGATGCGGTAGAGCGTCGAGCCGAGATAGAGCGCGCGCGCGCCGAGCGGGTTCTCGACGCCGCCGGCGACATAGGTCGGCAGATAACGGCCGTTGGCGGCCTCGCGCGAGATCATCTGCGCCGGCGGTCGCCATTCGGGCCAGACCTTCTTCTGCGAGATCTTGTGCTTGCCGGCCCATTCGAATCCCGGCTTGCCGGTGCCGACGCCATAGCGCCGCGCCTTGCCGTTGTTCTCGACCAGATAAAGGAAATTCTCCCTCGTATCGATGACGATCGTGCCCGGCTTCTCCGGACCGTCATAGGCCACCTCCTGCGGCAGGTAGATCGGGTTGATCTGCGGCCGCGCGAGCAGGCGCTTCTTGGCCGGCGCCTGCATCGCCGCCGTGTGCAGCTGAGCCGGTTGCGCCTGCCGTTGAGAACGGCGCTGCGGCATTTGCATCACTTGCCGGTTCTGGCGGACGATGCCCGGCGCGCGGCCGAGCTGCAGCACCCAGGGCGCCGAAAGGTCGGGGCTCACCATCACCGGCGGCCTGTCTGCATAGCGGTCATTGGCGCTGGAGGATGTAGCGGCAGCGGCCAGTACGGCCGCGGCGCCGAGCAGCGGGAACAAAAGTGTCTTCATCGGAACGCACCTTGATCATCGAACACGCCGGGGCCCAAACGCGTCCCCGATTTCGCGGACATTGGGCGCGGAGCGGCAACCGAAACGTGAATCGGAATGCGTAAAATGCTCCATTGTCAGTAAACCTTTCGGTGTGGTTACCGGCCGGTTCAGGAATCTGGTAAAGCCGGAGTAAAAGGCAGCGCTGAGGCGCATTAACGAATGGAAATCCGCCATGGATGAGAAGACAGGGCTGCTCGCCGGCCCAGATGGTATCGCGCGCTGCTTCTGGCACGGCAATCTGCCGGATTATTTGCACTACCACGATCATGAATGGGGCCGGCCGGTCACCGACGACCGCAGGCTGTTCGAAAAAATCTGCCTCGAAGGCTTTCAGTCGGGCCTGTCCTGGCTGACCATATTGCGCAAGCGCGAGAATTTCCGCGAGGCGTTCGCCGGCTTCGATATCGACAAGATCGCCGCCTTCACCGACGAGGATGTCGAGAGCCTGCTCGGCAATGCCGGCATCATCCGCCACCGCGGCAAGATCGTCTCGACCATCAACAACGCCAAGCGCGCCCGTGAAATGGCCGACGAGGCCGGCTCGCTGGCTGCCTGGTTCTGGAAGTTCGAACCCGGCCCGGACCAGCGGCCCGAAATCGTCGATCTCGCGCATCTGCGCGCCAACCCGACCACGGCGGTCTCTGTGCGGATGTCAAAGGAGCTGAAAAAACGCGGCTGGAGCTTTGTCGGCCCGACCACCGTCTACGCCTTCATGCAGGCCATGGGGCTGGTCAACGACCATCTCGAGGGCTGTGTCTGCCGCGAGCAGGTCGAGGCGGAGCGCAAGGCGTTCAAGCGGCCGAAGTGAGCTTCCTTTTTGCCTTCTCCCACAAAGGGGAGAAGGCAGGGCGCTCAAAAACTCAAGCGCCGCTGGCGCCGGCCAGAAAAAGCCCGGCGACGATGGCCGCCACCGTGGCAAGGGCTGGGTAGATCACTAGCAGACCGGTCACCAGCGCATCGCGCATGGTCGGTCCTGTACGCCCGTCCGCGGCAACCTCGAACGGTCCCGCCATTTGGGTTGCAGGCCTCGGTGCATGATGATCGGCAGGCCGCAGCCGGGACCGCTCGCGGGCGCCGCTGTCGATGATGTCGAATTGCCGTGCCGTGGTCATGGCTCGAACCCCTTGTTTCGGCGCGTTTTATCGGCTGCGATTGTGTCGGCACGATGCCGCGCTCATGGCGGAATTGTTTCGTTTTGGCCCGGTGTGTTTCAGGAAAGGTGCAAACCCTTGCCGCTCCCGGCTGCATCGGTTAGGACACCCGCGCTGTGGAAATTCAGTAATTTTGCCGATCCACGGAACGCTAGGAAACACCGAGTACCCATACGATGGCCGACAAATCGGAAAAGATGAAAGCGCGGCTGCCGCGCGGGCTTGTCGACCGCGACGCCGACGATATCCGCGCCGTCGAGAAGATGATGGCGACGATCCGCTCGGTCTATGAGCTTTACGGCTTCGAGCCGGTCGACCAGCCGATGATCGAATACACCGATGCGCTGGGCAAATTCCTGCCCGACCAGGATCGGCCGAACGAGGGCGTATTCTCCTTCCAGGACGATGATGACCAGTGGCTGTCGCTGCGCTACGATTTGACCGCGCCGATGGCCCGCTTCGTCGCCGAGAACTTTGAGCGTCTGCCGAAACCCTATCGCAGCTACCGCTCCGGCTGGGTGTTCCGCAACGAGAAGCCCGGCCCCGGCCGCTTCCGCCAGTTCATGCAGTTCGACGCCGATACGGTGGGAACGCCGGGCGTCGCGGCTGATGCCGAGATGGCAATGATGATGGCCGACGTGATGGAGGCGCTGGGCATCAAACGCGGCGACTACGTCATTAGGGTCAACAACCGCAAGGTGCTGGACGGCGTGCTGGAGGCGATCGGCCTTGGCGGCGATGAGAACGCCGGTCGCCGGCTGCAGGTGCTGCGGGCGATCGACAAGCTGGACAAAGTGGGCTTGGCTGGCGTTAGCCAGCTTTTGCAGCGCGGGCGACTCGATGAAAGTGGGGATTTTACAAAGGGCGCAGAGCTGAATGAAAATCAGGCGAATTCGATCCTAAGATTGATGGCCGCCCAAGGCGATGGTGCTGCAGCAACTCTCAATGCCATCGAGGGTCTGATCGGCGATTCTGAAACAGCCAAACAAGGTTTTGCCGAACTCGATCAAATTGCGTCAATGATTACTGCGGCAGGATATGGGGATCGCGTTTTCATCGCTCCCTCCGTTGTCCGCGGCTTGGAGTATTATACCGGTCCGGTCTACGAAGCCGAGCTCCTGGCCGAGATCCCCAACGAAGAGGGAAAAATCGTGCGCTTCGGCTCGGTTGGCGGTGGCGGGCGTTATGACGGCCTCGTCTCGCGCTTTCGTGGCGAGCCGGTGCCGGCGACCGGCTTTTCCATCGGCGTCTCCAGGCTGATGACGGCGCTCAAAAATCTCGGCAAGCTCGACACGTCGGATGTAATCGCGCCGGTCGTCGTGCTCACCATGGACAAGGACACAGAAAGTCTCGGACGCTACCAGAAGATGGTGGCCGAGCTGCGTGCCGCCGGCATCCGCTCCGAAATGTATCTCGGCGGCGCCGGCATGAAGGCGCAGCTCAAATATGCCGACCGGCGCGGCAGCCCCGTCGCGATCATCCAGGGCGGCGACGAGCGCGCCAAGGGTGAGGTGCAGATCAAGGACCTGATCGAGGGCGCCCGCATGTCGGCGGAGATTGCGGACAACGCCGAATGGCGCGCCGCACGCCCGGCGCAGGTGACGGTGGCGGAAAGCGAGCTGGTCGCCGAGGTGAGGAAGATACTTGCCGCGCAGGCCGAGGAGCGAGCGCGTGGCAAGTAGGGCGCCGCTCCCTTCTCCCCTTGTGGGAGAAGGTGGCCTCGCGAAGCGAGGTCGGATGAGGGGTGTTGGAAGAAACTCGACGCCGGTGCTCCGTCCAGCACCCCTCATCCGTCTCGGCGCTACGCGCCGATCCACCCTCTCCCACAGGGGGAGAAGGGAAGGGCGCCTGCCATGACCTCCCGCTACCCCGCCATCGCATCAGACATCGCCAAGCTCTTCGCCGCGCGCAACACCCATGCAGTGGAAGTCGCGGTGCTGCAGCCGGCCGACCCGTTCCTCGACATGGCCGGAGAGGATCTGCGCCGCCGCATCTTTCTCACCGAAAGCGAGACCGGCCTCACACTTTGCCTGCGGCCGGAATTCACCATTCCTGTCTGCCTCGACCACATTGCCAGCCAGGCCGGCACGCCGCGCCGCTATTCCTATCTCGGCGAGGTGTTTCGCCAGCGCCGCGAGGGCGGCAATGAATTCTTTCAGGCCGGCATCGAGGATCTCGGCGACCGCGACACGGCGCAAGCCGATGCCCGTTCGCTGGCCGATGCGCATGCGCTGCTTTCGCTGGTGCTGCCGGACCAGGCACTGGCGATCACGCTCGGCGACCAGACCATATTCGAGGCGGTGCTCGCCGCGCTCGGCCTGCCGCGCGGCTGGCGCATGCGGCTGGCGCGCGCTTTCGGTTCGGCGGCGATGCTGGAAGCAGCGCTTGCCGACCTCGCCAACCCGCCGCGCAACGGCCAGCTCGCCGGCCCAGTCGCTGCCCTTGTCCTCGATGGCGACCTGGAAGGGCTTTCGTCGCACATCGCCGGCGGCATGGAGCAGGCGGGTCTGTCCGCGTCGGCCGGGCGGTCGCCGGCCGACATTGCTAGGCGGCTCATTGAAAAGGCCGAACTGCGCAGCGTGCGGCTGTCGAACGAGGCGTTCTCGGCGCTGAAGGATTTTCTGGCGATCGACGTGGCGCTTGACGGCGCCGCACTGGCGCTCGAAACCTTTGCGGCCGGCGCCGGTCTTTCGCTTGGCGCGGCGCTGGACAATTTTTCTGCACGCGCAAAATCGATCGAAGCTCTTGGCCTGCCCGCGGCAAAAATCCGCTACGATGCCGCCTTCGGCCGTCCGCTCGACTACTACACCGGCCTGGTCTTCGAGATCGCGGCGGAAAACGGCGACCGGCCGCTGGCCGGCGGCGGCCGCTATGACCGCTTGCTGACGCTGCTCGGCGCGAAAACGCCGATCCCCGGCGTCGGCTTTTCCGTCTGGCTCGACCGCATCGAAGCGTTGCGGGAGAAGGCGCAATGATCACGCTGGCGATCCCGTCGAAGGGCCGGCTCAAGGAGCAGGCGCTGGAGGTGCTGGCCAAGGCCGGGCTTGCCGTCAGCCTGCCCGGCGACGAGCGTAAATACCGCGCCCGCATCGAAGGTGTGGAGAGCGTCGAGGTCGCGTTTCTGTCGGCGTCCGAAATATCAGGCGAGATCGGCCAGGGCTCGGTCGACCTCGGCATCACCGGCGAGGATCTGTTG
>NZ_RZSU01000126.1:0-16515 GCF_003997585.1 Mesorhizobium sp. M5C.F.Cr.IN.023.01.1.1
ACCTCGCTCGACGGATCGAGCACGATGAGCCCGCCGCCCCATTTTAGCGCGGTGGGGATTGTCACCGACGTCGTCTTGAAACCGCCGGAGCCGGCGAAGACGATGCCGTGGGATGAGCCGAACGACCCGTCGAAGCAGAGCAGCGGCGAACGCCCGCCGGCGCCCCATGTCTCGCGGCTGTCGGGGCGGAAGGCGAGGCCTGCGATATGGTCGTGATCGACGCGGTAGCGCTCGCCGATCACGATGCCGCCCGCATCCGGAAACATCCTTGCGGCCTCGGTCATGCCCATCCAGTCTGCCTCCCCATGGACCGCGCGCTTGCCATGGATTCGACGCGGAGCAGGCTTCGCGAAGGCGGCATTGCCCTTCACGGCGACGCGCAGCGCGAAGACGCCGACGGGGAACGCGGCGAAGGCGCCGAGCGTCGTCGCAGGGTCCGCATAGGCGAAGACGGATTGGCCCGATGGGACATTGCCGGCAATCTCCGCAAGGCGGACTCCCTCTCGCATCAACGCGATCAGAATCGCCGCCACGCTCCCGGTGACGACGCCCCATCCCGCCGCCTTGATGTTCGCGGCGCCGTTTGCTGCGAACAGGAAGATCACGCCGATCGCGGCCGCCGTCACATAGGGCAAAGCGAGGCCGGTGCGCCCCAGCATCAGCTTTGCCTGCGCGGTCTTTCCGAACGCTGCGAGCCAGTGCTCGATCCCCGGCATGATGATGGTCACCCCGACCATCATCGTCGCCGGGATCAGGGCGAGGGCGATCCTATTCGCCGTCACGGCCGAAGGCCTCCGCGCCGATTGCGGTCAGGCGCGAGCGCTCCGCATCGTCGCCCTTGATGCGCTGGCTTGCGTCGATCAGCAGGCCGAGCAGCAGCGCCCGCTTCTCGTAACGCAAGCCGGCCTTCGCGATCAGGCCGCCGAGCTCGATCTTCTCGCGCGTGTCCTTCTTTCGGGCATCGGTCGCTTGGCTCCGGCGCATCCGCTCAAGCCTCGCCACCGCTGCCCGCAGCCGCGCCAGTTGCGACCGTCGCGGTCGTTTTACCGGCGGTCCTGCCGTCGCCGGTGTTTCTCTTTCCGGTCGCAGCTCCCTTGCCTCCGCGAAAGCGTCCGGCGATTTCCTCGAACCCCGCCTGAAGCGTGGCCTCTTCGATTTCGATTTCTCCAAGTCCGGCTTTCAACGCGATCCGGCCGATGCGCTCGGCCTCGCGTGTCTCGGCCTGCTTGAGCTGGTCCTGCAGGCGGGCGATTTCCTCACGTATCTTCGATGACGGCTTCTTCATTCCGGTCGCGTCTCCTTGAAGTCAGGTGGCGTTTGTTTCGCCGCAAGATTCCTGAAAAGCACGTCCGGAGGAACGTGCAGATTTGCACGTCGGCAAGGCCGACACTTTGGAGGATCATCCCGCCGTTCCGAAGGAGCGGATCCAAGGGCGCAATTATACGTCGCTGATGCGACGCGTTGCGTAGAGGCCTGACACGGCCCGCCGCTCCCGACGAACGAGGTTCGCATTCGGGAGTTTTCGTCGCCGTGGCCGTTGCCCATTTCTCCGTCAGCATCGTCAGCCGCGGCGACGGCCGCAGCGCGGTGCTGTCGGCGGCTTATCGGCACTGCGCGAAGATGGACTATGAGCGCGAGGCCCGCACCATCGACTATTCGCGCAAGCAGGGCCTGGTCCATGAGGAGTTCTTGCTACCGGCCGATGCGCCGCAATGGGCCCGCAAGCTGATCGCGGACCGGGCCGTCACTAGTGCGGCGGAGGCCTTCTGGAACAAGGTCGAGGCCTTCGAGAAGCGTGTCGACGCGCAGCTTGCCAAGGACCTCACCATTGCCTTGCCGCTGGAGCTCTCAGTCGAACAGAACATCGCGCTCGTCCGCGACTTCGTGGAAAAGCACATCCTTTCGGAGGGTATGGTCGCCGACTGGGTCTACCACGACAACCCCGGCAATCCACACATCCACCTGATGACCACGCTGCGGCCTCTCACCGAAGACGGCTTTGGCGCCAAGAAGGTCGCGGTCATCGGCGACGATGGGCAGCCCCTGCGAAACAAGACTGGCAAGATCGTTTATGAGCTATGGGCCGGTGACGCGCAGGACTTCAACGCGTTTCGCGATGGCTGGTTCGAACGACAGAACCATCATCTCGTGCTCAATGGGATCGCGCTGCAGGTCGATGGCCGCTCCTACGAGAAGCAGGGCATCGAACTCGTGCCGACGATCCATGTCGGCGTTGGCGCCAAGGCGATCCAGCGCAAGGCAACATCGGAAGGGTGGAAGCCGTCGCTGGAAAGGCTCGATCTGCAGGAGGCGCGGAAGGCTGAGAACCTGCGCCGCATTCAGGCCCGACCGGAGATCGTGCTCGACCTCGTTACCCGCGAGAAGAGTGTCTTTGATGAACGCGATGTCGCCAAGGTGCTGCATCGCTATATCGACGATCCGGCAGTGTTTCAGCAGCTCCTTGCGCGCATCATCCAAAACCCGGACGTGCTTCGCCTGCAGGGTGACACGGTGGCGTTCACAACCGGAGAAAGGGTGTCGGCGCGATACACAACGCGGGAACTGATCCGACTCGAAGCCGGGATGGCGCGGCGGTCGGTCTGGCTCGCCGCGCGGGAAACGCACGGCGTTCCGGAGACGGTGCTGGAGGCGACGTTCGCGCGACATAAGCGGCTGTCGGACGAGCAGCGAACCGCCATCGAGCACGTCGCGGGCCCCGCCCTCATCGCCGCTGTCGTCGGCCGCGCCGGCGCCGGCAAAACCACGATGATGAAGGCGGCCCGCGAGGCATGGGAACTTGGCGGATATCGCGTCGTCGGTGGCGCTCTTGCCGGCAAGGCGGCCGAGGGTCTTTCGCGCGAAGCGGGGATCGCCAGCCGCACGCTGGCCTCGTGGGCGCTTCGCTGGGAAAAGGGGCGCGACACACTCGACAGCAAGACGGTGTTCGTCATGGACGAGGCCGGTATGGTTGCCTCGAAGCAGATGGCCGGCTTCGTCGAGGCCGTCGTCAGGGCAGGCGCCAAGCTCGTGCTCGTCGGCGATCCGGAGCAGCTCCAGCCGATCGAGGCGGGCGCCGCCTTCCGCGCCATCGCCGACCGCATCGGCTATGCCGAACTCGAAACGATCTACCGCCAGCGCGAGGACTGGATGCGAAAGGCCTCGCTCGATCTGGCGCGCGGCAATGTCGACCAGGCGCTTGTCGCTTATCGCGCCCAGGGCAGGGTCCTTGGCTCGGAGCTGAAGGCTGAGGCTGTCGAGAACCTGGTCGCCGATTGGAACCGCGATTACGATCCGGCAAAGACGACGCTGATCCTCGCGCATCTGCGCCGCGACGTGCGCATGCTCAACGAGCTCGCGCGCGAGAAGCTGGTCGAGCGCGGTATCCTCACTGAAGGCCATGGCTTCAGGACGGCCGACGGCATCCGCCATTTCGACGCTGGCGACCAGATCGTGTTCCTGAAAAACGAGGGTTCGCTCGGCGTCAAGAACGGCATGATCGGCCGTGTCGTCGAGGCGGCGCCGAACCGTATCATGGTCAGTCTCGGCGAGGGCGATCAGCGCCGCCAGGTTTCGGTCGAGCAGCGCTTTTACAACAACCTCGACCACGGTTATGCAACCACCATTCACAAGTCGCAGGGCGCGACCGTCGATCGGGTGAAGGTGCTGGCCTCCCTCTCCCTGGATCGCCATCTGACCTATGTCGCGATGACCCGCCACCGCGAGGATCTGCAGCTCTATTACGGTCGCCGCTCCTTCGCCTTCAATGGCGGCCTGACGAAGATCCTGTCGCGTCGGATCGCCAAAGAAACCACGCTCGATTACGAGCGCGGCACGCTCTACCGCCAGGCGCTCGCCTTCGCCGAGAACCGCGGCCTGCATATCGTCCAGGTCGCCCGAACGATGCTGCGCGACCGGCTCGACTGGACGCTGCGCCAGGGCTTGAGGCTCGCCGATCTGGCGGTCCGCCTTCGTGCGGCCGGCGAGCGCCTCGGCCTGCTGCAAACTCCGACAATGCGAACGAAAAAGGAGGCCCGCCCGATGGTTGCCGGCGTGAAACTCTTCCCCAAAACTTTGGGCGACACCGTCGAGCAGAAGCTCGCAGACGATCCTGCCCTTAAGGAGCTGTGGGAGGAGGTCTCGACGCGGTTCCGCTACGTCTTCGCCGATTCCGAGACCGCATTCCGGACGATGAACTTCCACGCGGTCCTGGCCGACAGACAAGCGGCATCGCACACGCTTCAGAAGCTCACTATCAATCCGGCATCGATCGGCCCGCTCAACGGCAAGACCGGTCTTCTCGCCAGCAAGGCGGACCGCGAAGCCCGCCGCGTCGCCGACCTCAACGTGCCGGCGCTGAAGCGCGACATCGAGCGCTATCTTGAGATGCGTGAGCGCGCCCTGCAGCGGATCGAGGGTGAGGAGAAGACGCTGCGGCAGCGCGTGTCAATCGACACCCCGGCGCTGTCGCCTGCCGCGCACAGTGTGCTGGAACGGGTGCGCGACGCGATCGACCGCAACGATCTTCCCGCGGCAATGGGCTACGCGCTCAGCAATCGCGAGGCCAAGATCGAGATCGACGGCTTCAACAAGGCGGTGGCGGAACGGTTCGGCGAGCGCACGCTGCTGACCAATGCCGCGCGCAATCCCGCAGGTCAGCTCTTCGAGAAACTCGCCGAAGGGCTCCAGCCCCAGGAAAAGGAACGGCTGAAAGAGGCCTGGCCGGTGATGCGGACCGCGCAGCAGCTCGCAGCCCACGAGCGCACGGCCGCGACGCTGAAGCAGGCCGAGGACTTGGCGCTCTCGCAGCGCCAGACCCCGGTGATGAAGCAATGACGAGGCGCGGCGTCACAGTGTTCCTCGGCACGGCCGGCAGCGTCGTCGGCGCGCTGGCGATCGGTGTTATCGGCGGCTTTCGGCTGAACCTCACGCCGAGCGAGCCGCTTGGTTTCTGGCGCATCGAGACTCTTCATCGACCCGCCATTGTCGGGGACCTGGTGTTCATCTGTCCTCCGATCGGGCCGCGGTTCGAGGAAGCACGACAGCGCGGCTATCTCCGGCGTGGCGTCTGCGCCGGCGGCTTTGCTCCGCTCATCAAGACTGTCGCGGCGCTTCCCGGTCAGCGTGTCGATATCGGCGCCCATGTCGAGATCGACGGCGAGGTGCTTGGCTCGTCCCGCATTCGCAAGACGGACGGAGAGGGCAGGGCGATCGATCCCTATCCCGGAGGCACCGTGCCGCCGGGCCATCTCTATCTCCACTCATCCTTTGCGAGCTCCTATGACTCCCGATATTTTGGGCCGGTACCGGATAGCGGCCTTCTCGGCCTCGCCCGGCCGGTCATCTCCTTCGATCCGTAACCGCTGGCGTGGGCCGGTCCTGATCGTCTTGTCGATTGTGGTGGGCAAAGTCGGCTGGAGCGGAACTGTGCTGACCCTCCCGGTCGCGATGATCTTCCCGCTGCTCTGGGCGAAGTCGCCGTCGCGCGTGGTCGCGGCCGCCGTCTCGGCAGGCTATTTCCTCGCCGCCTCACGCGGCCTGCCGCAGGGTGTCGCGACCTTCTATGCCGCCGACATCTGGCCGGGCCTCCTGCTCTGGGTGATGGCCTCGACCTCATTCGTCACCGTGCATGCGCTTCTCTGGACACGGCATCCGGGGAAGGGAAGAGCGGTGCGGTATCTCGCGGCGGCGGTGCTGATGGGGCTGCCGCCCTTCGGCATCACCGGCTGGGCGCACCCTATGACGGCGGCGGGCGTGCTCTTTTCGGGATGGGGATGGTGGGGCCTTGCCGCAACTGCGGCCAGTATCGCTATGATGGCATCGCGATACTGGCCGGCAGCTGCCATTGTCCTGGGAGGCTTTTGGCTCTGGTCCGCCGCAACGTGGACAGAACCTTCCCTACCGGACGGCTGGAACGGCGTCGATCTCGAACTGGGCCAAAGGCTCGGCCGCGACGGGTCGCTCCAATATCACCGTGGCCTGATCGCAACAGTTCACGCTCGGGCAGCCGAGGGAAGCCGATTCATCGTTCTTCCCGAGAGCGCGCTGGGCTTCTGGACGCCGACTGTTGCGTCTTGAGAAGCATCGAAATCAACGATGGATCCGTCGCCGGTCGCTATCCGCATTCCAATTATCGGGCCCGCTAAGCATTGCAAGCTATCGCCGCTGCCATGCGTACCCGTCGATACGGCCCCGCTTATCGTTTGCAGATCGATGTCGCCCTGGTTGGGCAATGCCCAACCTGCAGAACGCAGTTCAGGGCCAACGTCACAGATTCGCGTTCCGCCGCGAAGGGTTACGCTGCCGTTGGTTGGGTCGATATTTTCGATCCCTGTTAGACGCTCCGCTGAGATCAGAACTCCGTCCGTGGGGACGATCGGCGTGTAAGAGTGTCCCGTACCCACAACGCGGACGCGCAGGTCGTTGGAGGCTGCTGCCTTGATCGTACTGCAGACGTCATGGTCCGAGCTTGGCATCTCGAAATGCTTTACCCGACAAACCTGATTGCTCACCCAGTTCCGCCAAATCATGCTCGGGCCGAGTGTCGACGCTCCGGTTTCTGAAGAAGGCAATGCAGTTATCCTTGTTTGCGTTTTCTCGGGTCCTTGGCGGTATTCTTATGGCTTGGGCAGCCACCCCGCTTCAGGCGAAACGGCAGCGCTGTGGCCGCCCCGACTGACTTGCGGACCAAGCCGCTATGATGGATATCATCATCGCCATCAATATAAAAGAAGATAATTTCCATTGAGAACTGACCTGTGCCAAGGCGCGAATCCGACCATCGTGCGGGGCACCAATCGAAAACGGTCTTGAACTCGATCCGGGACCTCGTTGGCTCAGCTCATTTCAAGCCTTAATGGCCCCCGAACTCAGGCCAGAAACTAGAGCCCGCTGCGCAAAGACCGTGATGACAGCAATTGGAAGTATTGCGAGGGAGCTTGCAGCCGCCATCGGTCCCCAATCGAGGTTTCGAGCGGATATGAAACCGGAGATGAACACTGGAAGCGTCTTGGCGGAGTTCCCGGCCAACATCACGGGGATGAGGAACTCGTTCCAAGCAAGCAAGCACACGAATATGGTATTCGCCGCTAGTCCGGGCATCAGTAACGGCAACACCACGTACCAGAACGTGGCCACCCGACCCGCTCCATCCACGGCTGCACTGTGCTCCAATGCAATCGGAACCTGGTCGACAAAAGACGTCATCAGCCAGGTCGAGAAGGGAATGTTGACCGCGGCGTACATGACAATCAGAGCGTAGTGGTTGTCATAGATGCCGAGTTTCGAACTTATCTGGAAAAGCGGAACCATTATGACAATGGCGGGAATGGCCCGAATTAGAATTAGGCCAACCTCGAGCGGCGCGCGGCCGGAGAATCGGGGGGAACGAGACAATGCGTAAGCTGCAAACGTACTGACTGCAACGCACAGAATTGTTGATCCGAGCGTGATCGTGATTGTGTTGAGGAAAACCTGCCCGAACCCCCGGGTCTGAAAAATCGCCGCGTAATTCTTCCAGGTGGCTTCGAACGCAAAAATTCTGGGCGGCAGCACAAACGTGTCCGCGCGTTGCTTGATAGACGTGGATAGCGTCCAGAAAACTGGAAACAATGATATCAAGCTTGCAGAAAAGAGAAGCGCGTAACAACATAAATTGCTGAGATGTCGCCTTGCCATAATTTTCATTGCTCCCGTGCCGCTCTGCGCCACAGCCAGTAGATCGGTGAGACAAGGATGACCATCAGGACGCCAAGCGCGGCTGCCCGTGATGTCTGAAAGAACCCGAACCCAGTATTATAGACGAGCATACCGAGCGTTTGAGTTGCGGTTCCAGGTCCGCCCTTCGACGTGACGATGAATATGAGGTCGAACATCTTCAAACTATCGATGATGCGGATCATCACAAGAAGGAGTATGATTTTCTGCAGAGAGGGAAGCGTCACGTAGAAGAATATTTGAAACGTATTCGCTCCGTCGATTGCCGCGGCCTCCGCCGGACCCTTCGATAATCCCACCAAGGCGGCTAATACCGTCAGCATAATGAAGGGGATTGATTGCCAGCTGTCCACTATGGTCACGGCCATCAGCGCCGGCCAACGCCCCCCAAGCCAATTTGGACCGTGAATGCCGATAATACCCAGGGCCCAGTTGACGATACCGAGATCAGCATCAAACATGAAGCGCCAGATCAGGCCCACTGCAACCGGGGTCAGCAGCATCGGAACCATGAGCGCCGTTCGAAACATTTGCGTGCCAAGCAAGTTTTTTTCTATGAGCAGCGCAAGCGCAATCCCTGTAGGAACCTGTACGACAAGCCCCATTACGGTAAGAAGACATGTCGTTCCGATTGCTTCCCAGAACCGCGCGTCCGTCAGTGCGGTGCTGTAGTTTTGCAGTCCTACAAATTGGCCCGGGATAAACGCTCCCAAGGTTTCATTGCGAAACGAGAGATAAAACGCCACCAAGATCGGGACGGCAAATACCGCCAGAATTAGCAGCCAGCTCGGAGCAACCAACAATTCGGCCATTCGTTGGGCGTTTCGGTCGATATCATTTGATCTTTGCCTACCAGAAGTCATTGACGATCATCCCGGGACCGATTGCAGTGCTCCACTCCAGACCGATCATTCCGCCCTTTCCTGAGCAAGAATCGGTTTCAACGTCTCATTCAGTGCCGCTAAACCTTCTGGAATGTCGGTGGTGCCGTTCAACATTGGGGGCAGTGCATCAAGAATGGCCTTCTCCATCTCCGGCCAAACCCGGAGTTGCGGGAGGCGCTCGATGCGGGACGTTGCCGGAATGTTCAAGAGTGGCAGGTATGGATGAATTGCAAGAAGTTCCGAATCGCTGGTAATCGACTTTCTTCCGATCGCGGCGGCACCTGCCTTGAGGAATGCCTTGGAATTCGACTTGCCAAGCACGAATTCAAGAAACTTCCAGGCAGCTCCAGGATTTTTGGCGTCCTTCGGAATCCCGATATTCCATCCGGCAAGGTGCGTGATATCGGCAGCGCCTCTCGGCATCGGCGCAGTCCCAATTTTTCCTGCGTGCAGGTTGTTCGCGGGATCTAGCGCCATGCCCCAGTAGCCCGAATACTGCATCATGGCGCCAACGTCTGTCGACAAGAACTTGTTTGCGACGTCATCGCCAGTTGCCGAGATTCCCCCTTCAGGCCCGTAGGACAGCATGTCCTTGAAATATCTGGTGGCCAAGATTGCCTCCGGGGTATCAACGCTTGGCAACAATTGTTCGTCGTAGAGGTGACCTCCAAAACTCCAGACCAATGTCATCCACCACCAGCTTGCATTCGGTCCCCAGCCGAACATCGCGCCGTCACCCTTATCCGCGTCCTTCACGGTTTTTGCATTGGACTTATATTCGTCCCATGTCGTCGCCGGCTTTAGTCCAAGCTCGCTGTATATATCGGTCCGGTACCATTGAATCATCGGCTCGGTTGACAACGTCAAACCAAGCGTCTTGCCCTCGAAGTTGCCATAGTCTCTTTGTCCCGGCTCAAAGTCGCCGATGTCGTATTCGCTCGATGTGGTGATGCGCGGATCTAGAGGCTGCATAACACCAGCCCCTCCAAATGCGGCCAGAAACGAGTTGTCGAATTGCGCGATATCGTACTGACCCTGCCCTAGCTGCACTGACAGCAGCAGCTTCTGATGCGCCTCGCTATACGGCACCTCCGTGACATGAACCTCAATCCCCGTCTGCTCTTCGAATGCAGGAATGAAGGACTGTATGGCGGTCGAAGATGGGCTCGGAATGAGGTAAAGATTGAGCTCTTCCGCCAATGCATAAGAGGCGCTGAGAGTTGCAATTGCCGCGCCAACCATTGCTTTAATGATTTTCATAAATGTTCCCCTTCATGGTTTCTTTTGAACAGGCCATCGCGACGCGAAATGTTCGCCTTTGGTCATTTCCGAACAACTTCGGAGAGAGATAATGCCGCACTTCCACCATTTATTAGTAGAACTATGTGTTTCACCACTATTGGGCGTCCAGGCGTTTATTCGCTCGGCTGCGGCTTTGAAAGGAACTCCGCTCGCGCCGACGTCACTTTTCGGACCAAATGGGAAGACGTACTCAGATGCGCAGGCTCGTCTCTGGATCGAAGAGATGTAGCCGCCCTACGTTAACATGAAGTCGAAGACGCGAACCCAGATCGGGGCGCATCGCCGAAGCACAGCGTGCAGTCAGTCGTGTTCCACCCAATTCCCCGATAACGTAGGTGTCGGATCCAACCGTTTCCGCAAGAAGATGACTTATCTCCAAAGGCTGAAAAACATCCGTCGAATTCATTCTGCTTTCGTCAGTGAGATCCTCTGGCCTGATGGCCAGGAGGACACGTCTCTTTTTTTCAAGAGCAGCAATGCTGCAGGGCATCTTCAAAACCTGGCCGTCTCGCAGAGTAAGTGTGTGCCCGTGGCCTTCAGCCTCCAACAGATTTATCTGAGGCGACCCGATAAATGTCGCGACAAAGACGTTACGCGGAAAATTATAAAGCTCCTCGGGTGTCCCGATTTGGGCGATCCGGCCGGCCTCCAGACAAACGATCCTGTCGGCGAGCGTCATCGCCTCCGTCTGATCATGCGTGACAAAAATTGACGTCATACTCAGTTTTTGGTGAAGGAGTTTGATCTGGGTGCGAACTTCAGTTCGCAGTTTGGCGTCAAGATTTGAAAGTGGCTCATCAAACAGAAACAGCTGCGCGCTTCGGGAAAGAGCCCGTCCCATGGCCACGCGCTGCCGTTGTCCGCCAGAAAGAGCCCGCGGCCTTCGATCGAGATATGGCGTTAGCTGTAGCAGTTCCGCAATTTCTTTGATCCGCTGTGTGCGTTCTCCAGCAGGGATGCCATGCATCTTCAGCCCAAATCCGATATTAGCAGCGACAGTCATATGCGGATAAAGAGCATAGTCTTGGAAGACCATTGCCAGGTTTCGATCTTTGGCGCCCAAATGATTCACAACGCGGTCATTTATCGACAGTTCGCCATCGGAAATGCCCTCCAATCCGGCGATCATTCGAAGGATCGTACTTTTGCCGCAACCTGACGGCCCGACTAGAACGACGAACTCACCGTCGCGGACATCGAGATCGACGCCGTGAACGACAGCTTGGCTACCGTAGGATTTCTTTACCGCTCTAAGCGACACGTTGACCATATCTTCTCCTGGGGTATGACTGGCTGGTTTGGCCGTCATTCAAGTCAGAGTGAAGCCGTCATTTTGTTCAAGCAGCATGCGTTCCACGTCGATCTGGACCTGCGCCCCGTTGCGATACCGCGTCCCAAAACGGTCGATTTTCCACTGCTCCATACGCACCCATGGCGCGCCTGACTGACCGGTCATATACTCGGCCAGAGCCCTGCCTAATCCTGGGCCATGTGTCATGCCAAACTCGTTGTCGCCGGTTGCGACAAAAAGGCCCTCTATCCCTTCGACACTTCCAGCAAGAAGGCGTCGGTCTGGAGTGTATAACGGCGCGCCATGGCTTACCCTCAATCCTGACCTACGGGCGAATGCCGGAAGCATGCGCGTTGCGAATTCTGCCCGTCGTTGCGCCTCCAATGCGCCATCGATCGGAATGTCGCTGAATTGGTCGGGCAATTGAGACTGAACAAACATGTCCCGCGGGAATATTGAATACATTCCGCCAAACACCAGCCCCCCCTCATGTTGGCGAACCCAAAGCACGTTTCCTGCCTGGCCATCAGATGCAATGCCCGTGAGGAATAGAGCCGGCATCGCAGCGGGGATGCCCATGGGTCGCGCGATCAATCGGGACGCCACGTGTGGAACCATTGGAAGGTAAACGCCATGTGGCTCAAGCAGCGGATTGCTCCATGCACCGGCGGCAACGACAACCTTGTCGGCAGCAACGTGGCCGGTCGATGTATCAACGCCAACAATCCTTCCTCCGCGTTGCACCAGTCCCGTTACGGACCGACCTGTATCGATCACGACGCCCTTTTCGTCGAGCTGATTTGCTAGCGCAATACCGACCTTACTTGCAGCGAGCTGCCCGGCACCCGGCTGTAGTACCCCGCCGAGAATTTCGCCTGCACTGATCATGCCAGCCGTGGCGTCATGGACTTGCGCAGAGTCAAGTGCATGAGTCTTCGGTTCCTCAGGATGCGCCACCATCGCCTGCATCTGTTTCCAAGCTGCCTCATTTCCGGCCACCCAGAGAAGCCCATTTTGCCGAAAGTCGATGTCATGATTTGCGTGAAGCCTAGCGTAGAATTCGAGGCCGTAGCGCTCGAGTTCGGCTTCCTCGGCCTGTTGGGTCGGAGCAGAAACGGCCCAGATTGAAATGAATCCTGCCGCCGCTGCACTGGTTCCGCGGAACATGTTATCCCGCTCGATGATGCGAACACTCTTCACGCCTTGTTCACGGAGGTGCCATGCTATCGACGAGCCAATAATGCCACCTCCAACGATCACGACGTCGCTGGTATCTGCCATGGGTCATCCAACTCTTCGCTCAAAGTACACGTACCTGATCCGCAACGGATTGAAGCTCTTGAAGGCAACAGCGGGCGGAGGCCGACCGTTGCGCCCAGATGGTAAAGCATATTTTTATTTTCATATCAATAGATGGTTTTTTTCATCATATCAGTGCCGGCAGGGGATGGGTAGACTAATGACCACCTGGCGGTCTGAAGCGCGAAAGGGAGGCTTCGCCGAAGGCGGTGTTGGCAGCGACCGGAGTCTTGTTAAGCTGTTAAGCCGTTCGTACAGTCATGATTTGGTGCGCGAGGATTGAGGGATCTTCAGGTATTTGTGCCCCTTCAGACACTCGGCGATGCACTCGCTCAACAGAGCCATTGAAGGCATAAGCCTTGCCGATCCAGGTTCCGGCCAGGGGCCTGCGGAGCTAAGTAAGAGCACCTCATGCGCAACCTCAGAGACCGCGGATTTGTCACGCGTCGTTATTGCAAGCGTATACGCTCCTCTGTCGCGGGCAGTTTTGAGAAAGGCAACTGTTTCCTCGCTCATACCTTCATAGGAGATGCCGATAGCAAACGCCGAAGCATCCAGCCCGTGAGCCAGACCGCGAGCGATGTTCACAGTCCCGGTTGAATGCATAGGGATCCCCAGCCAGATCAGGCGATGTGATAACAGCTCAGCGCAGACTGCGGAGACGCCCATACCAAAAGCTTCAACACGCGTCGCACTCTGTAGTCGCTCCGTCAGGCGCTCGATCTGGGCGTAGTCGAGAAGGCGAGCCGAGGCCGCAACCGAATGTTGGAGCGCCGCGCTCAGGTTGGCAATTTCCGGCCTTACATGCGTATCTTCAGTGGTGAGGTACTGTGTTAGTCGCCGGGCTTTATCGCGCTCAATCTCCCCGGTGAACGCCATCCTGAACTCGCGAAAGCCGGAGAAGCCAAGTGTACGGCAAAATCGCACAATCGACGCTTCTCCGCTGTTTGTCTGACGAGCGAGTTTGGAGATGGATATATCCCCAAGAAGTTCGGGGTTTTGGGCAATGAAATGCGCGATCCTTGATTGTGAGCTGGGTCCGCTGGTGAGCAGATCATATACAGCATCCCGCACCAAGCTTGATGATCTGTCCGCGTTCTTCATTGCACTGTCCGTTGGGATATGGTGAATTCCGGATGTAGCCCCATTGCTTGACCGCTCTCGCATGGGGGCCGGCGTAACTCGCCCATGCCGCCGCCAGTCTTCTACATTGGGCAAAGCAAGCCTTTAAGCTCCTCCAAGTTCAACAACAATGCCTCGGGCTCAAAGGTTCGGAGATCATTCCTCAGCTGATTGGAATGGTGGCGGGCGCCCCCGAACGCGCAGTAGCGCATATTTGCATTTCGCGCGGCATTAAGGCCGATGACGCTGTCCTCAATGACAAGGCACTCGCCCGTAGACACGCCCATGACTTCCGCCGCCAACAGCAGCACGGAAGGATCAGGTTTGCGGATACCGATGTCGTCGGAGGAGAAGAACCGTGAGCCTACAAGCCCTAAAAGATTAGCGGCTCTCATGCGGTGGATGAGTTCAAAACGAGATGTGTTGGATGCGACACAGAACGGAATGGTAAGCCACTGGAGCAGTTCAATCGCGCCAGGTGTCGCCGATAGGCTCACAGAGGCGGCCAGCTGAATCTCAACCCCGACTGTTTCCATGAAGTTCTTAGGCAGGCTCACACCGATAAGGCTTTCCAGACGCGGTTGTTGATCGTCCCGCTCAACACCGGAGAGCGTTGCCGTGATTTCATCCGGATGCACCTGGACACCTTCCGCGGCGAGTTTTGTCGAAATCACCTCCGATGCTATAATTTCCGTCTCCGCAAGGGTGCCGTCAAAATCGAAGATGATCAGTCGAGGCCGTGGCCGATCGGAAGTGGTGATTGAGGGTGCAGCCGTCATTTCGGGTCACCGGGACGAATGACAGGCAGTTGATCAAGTCCCTCGTGACGATGGACGACGACATCCGATCCGTCCAACATGACGACATCATATGAGGGCGCAGCCGCCACGAATATGGGCTTGCCATATTGTTCCCAGTCCAGAACGATATGCTGCGCCGTGCCACGGCTGGCAGTGAACGATATGCCCGACAAACTGCCTGCCGCAGCAACATGCCGATGACCGAAGAGCATGTGGCGGACCGAAGCGTTTTTCCGAACGATGGAAAAGAACCGATCGGTCTCCTTCATGTCGCTCGTCTTAAAGCAAGGCACATGCAAGTCCGCTGGCGTATGGTGCATAGCAACCACGACTGGTCGGCCGGCCGCATGGACAAGCTGGTCTTGGAGCCATTCAAACCGGCCACCGTCGAGGCAACCGAAATGACTAATGTCGTCCTTCGTGTCGAGCAAGACGACGAGCCAGTCGTGCAGGTCGACAGCCGCCTGAACGAAGCCTTCCCCGCCGAAGACCCCTCGAAATGCGCTGCGGTCATCGTGGTTGCCGATCGTTAAATAGACGGGCAGCCGGACCTCCGACAAGATCTCGCGCAAGAGCACGTAAGCGGCCGGATCGCCTGTATCAGCAAGATCGCCGGTAATAAGGATGAGTTTCGCATCTGCGTGTACGCGCGAGACGTGGTCCAAGGTGTCGCGCAGTCTCTGCGCCGGATCGATGCCATAAAGCGTCTTGCCAGGGGCGACAAAATGGGGGTCTGTTATATGAATGATTTTTTGCATTGCTCCACACTTACATGGGCCCGACTCCGGGAGGAGGTGGGGCAAGAAACAGGTGTAACGTTGGGTTACTTGATGGCGCCGTTCTTTGTGGTGATCATTTATCTCGGGCCTTCCTCGGCCGACAGAGCGACCCCGTGAGCGGTGCGGAGCTCGATCTTCTCCGCCACATCCAGCTGGATCGAGCCATTCGAAGCAAACAGTTGACCGACGGCTGGCCAATGAATGTCGCGACTTCTAAATGCGTTGGGGTCGCATAAAGGGCCTTGGGGCTGGCATATTGCAGCACCCGGCCATGCATCATCAATGCGATGCGAGCTGACATCGTCATCGCTTTGATCATGAGTGACATAGCTTCGCGTCACCACCCTCAACTTTGCATCGAGGTTCGACAATGGGTTCGTCCATCAGGAACAAGCCCGGTGCGCGAGCCATGGCCCGCGCCAGCTGCCGTTGCCCTCCCGAACGTTGCAAAGGCGTCCTTCGTTAGATGATCAATCTCCACGATCGCCGTAGTTTCGCGAACTTTCGATGCGATTTCGGTCATCTTGGCTCGCCGCCCGACACGAATGGCCCTACCATCGGCAATCTCTGCACCGCGCTAAGGCTCTCCATCACAGGCGCCAACGAGATGTTTTCCTCGACCGTCATATGCGGATACAAGGACATTGCTCTGAAAAACCATTGCCGGGTTGCGCGCTCCCGGAGCCAAATGGTCCACAACTCGTCCGCCAATTGAAACAGTGCCGCGGGCCCTGCGCTTCGAAGCCGGCGAACATCCGCAATAGCGTTGATTTCCCGCACCCCTGACTGGCCGAGAAGAGACACGAATGCTCCTGCTTGATCGTCGGTAGCAATTTGTTGAGCACCTCGGTCGAGCCAAATGCTTCGAAACACCGTCAACAGCGTCGTTGCCATGTCGCTGTCCCGCCTGTCAAACATCGTCTGGATATCGAATATAATGGAGCTTTTTTTCGAATTTATGTCAAGTGGAGGAAATTAGCGCGCTAGAGGAGGACATTTTTTGAAGTTGCTGCTAGCGCAGTTCACCTCATCGAGAGAGGCTGAGGCTTCTGACCCCATCTAGAGAACCATCGCCGCCAGCAGCCTTCCTTAGAAGTTCCCGTTACCCGGGCGTTACAGAGTTTTGTAGGTTCCCGGGAAAACGATGTCCTGATCGACGAGCACATTGAACTTGTAGCCAGCGCGGATCTCGAGCGTCGGCTGTACGTCCATGTTTCTCTGAATGGTTCGATCGGCAACACGCCCGAAGGTCTCGGCGAAATTTCGTCTTGCGGCATCCGAGGCCGTCTCTTGCGTCGCGAGTGTGGAGCTCTGCGGGATTGCCA
>NZ_RZSU01000127.1:0-16441 GCF_003997585.1 Mesorhizobium sp. M5C.F.Cr.IN.023.01.1.1
CCCACGCTCTCGGCAGTGCGATACAGGACTGCCAGATTGAAGCGGCCAGCAGCCATCCACTCCTCCAGCGGTCCCGTCATGCCCTCGATCATCTTAAGCGAGATCCTCGGAAGTTCGCTTCTTACTGATTCAAGGAGGGGACCACTAAGCACGCGAGCGGCGCCGGACGGTATGCCAATGGTCACTTCTCCGGAAGGAGCAGCCACCGAGTTGGTCAGTTCCGCTTCAGTGAGCTGAATTTCCCTTAGGATGACCCGTGCGCGCTCAAGCAGCCGGTTTCCGGACGCGGTGACGCTGACACCCGTCCTATCGCGAACGAGCAGCTGGGTTCCGAATCCTTCCTCCAGTTGACGTACATGCAGGCTTAGAGCGCTTTGAGCAACGTGAAGGAGCGCAGCGGCCTTCGTAAAACTGCCGGCCTCCACGACGCCGACGAAGTATTTTAACTGCCTGATATCCACGGTTTAAACCAACTGAGGCACTTTCCCAGTCCCATCCTATTATCTCGAAACTAGATAGCCGGCAAGTAATACTTGCCTACCCCACGCCGGGAAAGATGCGCGGTCTCATTGATCGGAGGTAGCTCAGTTCCTGCCCGCGAGAGCCAGAGTGTCGTGGGCGCGCCGAACCACCGGCGGATCAACCATCTTACCGTTCAACGAGAATGCAGACAGCCCGCGGGCGGCCGCATCGTTCTCTGCAGCGATGACATCACGGGCCCACTTGATTTCCTGTGCGCTCGGGGAGAAGGCCTCATTGAATATGGCGACCTGTGTCGGATGGATCGCCAAAGCTCCGGCAAAGCCAAGCCGCCGCGCATGCGCCGCGGTCTCACGAAGTTTATCAGTGTCTGTAACCTCGCCGATGCTTCCAACAAAGCCCAGAGGGAGCAATCCGGCCGCACGGGCGGCAAACAGAACGGAAAGGTTCGGCGTCAAAAGGAGGTCGAACTCCGGCGTGCCTCCAACAGCGGCACTGAAGTCTTCAGGACCGAGCGCCATTGCAAGCATCCTGGGATGAGCCGAGGCTATGGCCGCGAGCCTTTGCAGTGCTGCGGGCGTCTCGATTTGGGCAAGGAAACGGATGCGTCCCTGGACAAGATTTCTCTCTCCTTCAAGTTCCAATACGGCATTCGCGATCTCTGCTACCCACTCCGCCGAATCCGTCTTCGGAAGGACAAGCGCATCAACACCTGCCACCACAGCTGCATCGAGATCCGCCGCCAACGCTCGCAAACCACGATTCACGCGGACCAAAACAGATGCGCCCTTGCGCCCCACCTTTGCCACCGATTCAGGGAGCTGCCGCCGTGACTCAGCCTTTTGATCCTGGGGAACGGAGTCCTCGAGGTCGAGTATGACGCCGTCGGCCCCCCTTTCATGAGCTGTTCCCACGAAACGGGAAACGTGAGCGGGAACGAAGAGCAGGGATCTCCAGCGGCGCACAAACGTCGGGCTTTCAACGGCCGGAACGGTGTCCTTGATCACGGAGTGCCTCTGCAGCCGATTTTAGCGATGGCGGTAGCAGTCGGTTGGCCGAGTGCCGCACTGGTAACCGTCACGCTTTTTGTAAATCGCGAGCGCGTCCACCTCCCGACACGATGGGCGCTCATGCTGACGCGGCCCTGTCGCGCAAAAGCCCCAGAACCTCTTCCCGGACAGCCTGCGTATGAGCGCCAAGAGCCGGAACCGGGCGCAGCGACGGACGCTCCGCGTTGAAGATCGCCGCCGGCGCTATCGTCTCTATAGTTCCTTCGGGTGTGCTAACGGCTACCCTGCGAACGTGGGGATGCCCAGAAACATCAGCCACCTCGTTCAGTCGGCCATATGCCAGACCGGCTGCCTCAAGCTCCTGCATTGCTTCGTGACAGGACAGTTCGGAAAAGCGCAGCGCGATGATCTCGTCAAGTTGCACCCGATTGTCCAGGCGCTCCATGTTGTCGGAAAAACCAGGTGCGCGTGTCAGCTCGGTTCGCTTCAGGAACTTCTCGCAGAAATTTACCCATTCGCGGTCATTTTGCACCGAAAAGACAACCTCCTTGCCGTCGGCGCACCGATACGCCCCATATGGCGCCAGCGACGGGTGCTTCACGCCGGCGCGTACCGTGTGATAGCCACTGTAGTCATTTTGCAAAACCGGCACGTTCATCCAATCGGCTAGGGCATCGAACAGTGACACCTGGATACTGGTCCCTTCGCCGGTGACTTCGCGGTGATACAGCGCCTGAAGAATGGCGCTGTGCGCCGTCATGCCCGCCGAGATGTCGCAAACCGAGACCCCTACACGCGCCGGCCCTTGTTGGTTTCCAGTGATCGCGCATAGACCCGTTTCAGCCTGGACGATGAGATCATAAGCCTTCAAATGGGAATACGGGCCTGTCTCCCCAAAACCAGAGATGTCGCAGGTGATCAGCCGAGGAAACCGCTTACGAAGATCCGCAGACCCGAACCCAAGTTTTTCTATAC
Source organism: Mesorhizobium sp. M5C.F.Cr.IN.023.01.1.1 (assembly GCF_003997585.1). Lineage (NCBI taxonomy): Bacteria > Pseudomonadati > Pseudomonadota > Alphaproteobacteria > Hyphomicrobiales > Phyllobacteriaceae > Mesorhizobium > Mesorhizobium sp. M5C.F.Cr.IN.023.01.1.1. Next base: position 2,466 of record NZ_RZSU01000127.1, read on the forward strand.
TGCCCGGCTTTAGATTTTGGATAAAGATGTCAGCACTGGTAATAAGTGTATCCAGCAAGGCGCGGTCAGCTTCCGATCTCAAGTCCAAACAGACCGACTCCTTACCCCGGTTGAGCCAGACGAAGTAAGCGCTCTGTCCCCGCACCAACTTGTCGTAGTTTCGGGCAAAATCCCCTTCCGGCCTCTCGATCTTGATCACACGTGCCCCTGCATCCGCAAGCCGCGACGAGGCGTAAGGCGCGGCCACCGCCTGCTCTACGGCTACGACCGTGATCCCCTCAAGAGAGTTCTGCATGTGACACCGTGCTTTTCATCCACTTTTTTCGTTTTGAGCCCGACGACGGTTCAGCATCGCCAGCAACCGGTTTTGTTCATTCCCAACAATTGAGAATGCCTCGTCGACACCCATTCCGGGCTTTGCGAGCATCATGTCGGCTTGGGTCGCTACAGAGACGTGGACTGAAGTCTGGGCGGAGAGATCCGTTTCCGTACAGCTCCCACCGACATAAGCCCCCACCTTATTTTCCTTGCAGAGGAGAACTGCGCGCGCGGTATCGGCCATTGAGCCGACGTCTGGCGTCTTAATTTGCACCAGATGGGCGGCCTTCGCTTCGGCAAAGAGCCGAATATCCTCTAGGGTATTGCATCTCTCATCCACGACAATGCGAGCTTTGGAATCCCGGTCGTCCAAAATCGATACGATCTTGGCGTAATTTTCAATTTGCGCTTGCGTCGAACCAAAATCTGCCGGGGACTCAACATTTAGGGCGAAACCCGGGACGGTATCTGCAACCTTGCAGATAAAGTCGGCAATCCGTTGCGGCTCCAGACCGATTTCCTGGCCGATCCAGCCATACACATCAAAATGCAGCACCGGATGGTACCCCGGCCGGCCGATTTCGCGCGTGCGTGTTGCAACCCACTTCACGAAATCCATGAAGGTCTGGCCGTCGACGCCGAATTTCTTCCGGGAGTTAATCAGGCCGTGGGGAAGCACATCTACTGCCTTTAGTATCATTTTGTCGACGTTGATTTCGCGAGCATCACCGCTCTGGCAGTAAATCGGGACCCTGCGGGTCGGCAGCGGCAGACCAAACTCCGTGCATATGATCTCCGCCATCGTTTTGCGCTGAAGATGGGCGGCTGCGCGAAGAAGAGCTTGGCTGACGCCATATTCAACAGCCAGAGGTAACCGCTGCCGTCCGACCGATTCCAACACATCCGTGCAAGAACCACGAAACCGAGAGGCATCCACATCAAGAAGCCGTGGCGCGACAACGCGTAAGGTTAAATTTGAGATTTGATTGGTGTCGAAAAGAGGATCGCGCCCACCAGCACCAGAGTACTGGACATTCATCATGTCACCCCAAACGACGGTGTCGTCGGTAAGGACGAGCCCGACGCTGAGCGACGATGCTGGAATGCGTATTGAGGTGAACCCGAGCGTTGTCGGCGCGCCGAGATAGGCGAAGCCGTCCTGGATAGCGCCAGACCTAATGGCTTCCTGATCGTCATAGAAAAATGCGCCGTTGCCAGGCGCAAGCAGGACATCTTTGATCTGCACTTCACTTCGCTCGATTTTGTTGACGGCGTTTGACGGGCGGTTGCGTTCGTTCGCTGCCAAGTATGCGTCTCTTGGTGTTAACTTCACCAATACAATGTTCCGGATAATGCCATCTCGTTTTCAGATGGCTGACCACTGACGCAAGCAGCCACTGTGGCGCTAACGCGGTCTCCCACAGTGATCTTTCGAGCCGAAACGAAGCTTCCGTTCTGCCGGCGAGAGCATCTCTTATGGTCGGGAGGTTCTCAGAATCGCGGACTCCTTCTTGCTGGGCGGCTGTGAAACGCGCTGGCTTCGATGAAGTCGTATTCCTCGCTCCTCCCCAACCGTTGCCACAAGCGCCTCCAGTCCCGGCCTTCCGCGCCAGCGTGATTGGTCGCTAACAGCAACTCGATCGTTCAAATCCCAACTGCTGCGCCTCCAGCTTCGTGAGCAGATTGAAAGTACGAGGTGTGAAATGCGGCCAGCTTCATGAGGCTGAAAAAGCGGTGGGGGCGTACCCTCCCAGGATTGCCTCAGCGGGGATCAGTCCGCAACCGGCAGCCGAGCACCAGGTCGTATCGTCCGTGCTCTTTCCTCCATGCTAGAACGAACCCATTGAGACACTTCTCTATTCGGCGTGTTGAGGTCAAGCGCTGCGCTACCAAGCTTTCAGTGTCTCCGGCAGTTTGATTGTCTTCCGCAGGGCCTTGCTTCTCTCCGGGATCGGCGTTTCGCCCTCCCAATATGGGGTTAGGAGAATGAAGCGGCACAATCTACCAAGCGTCTTGATCGCATGTTGCAATCAGTACGAGTGTCTCAGCGAACTCGCCTCATCCATCGTCCTGCGAAGGACGTCCGTCCGCCGGCGGCGGAACTCTCTGTCTCTCTCCCTTTCGGCCTCCTGGATCAAATGGCTGACGCTATGGTTTCCCTTGTCCAGCGGAACTCGGCGCCGTCCAGCCACATGCGATGCATGATGACCGCCAGGCGACGTGCCAGCGCGACAATTGCTTTGCGCATCCCGCGCCGCTTGGCGACGTCATCGCCCAGGCCTTGAGCCACGACCATTTCGTCACGCGAGTGATCAGCGTTTGTGCAGCCTCATAGAGCAACGTCCGCATCATGCCGTCCCCGCATAGGGATATGCATCCAACGCGCTTGCCTTCCCCGGACTCGTTTAGCTTCGGCGTCAGCCCCAGGATGGGTCCCACCGCCTTGGAGTTTCTGAACCGCTGCGGAATGTCGATTGTTGCGGCATAGGCGAGCGCCACCACGAGGCCGACACCGGGAACGGTCATCAAGCGCCGGCAGGTCGTATCGTTCCTGGCGATCATGAGCACTTTTTTGTGCAGGCGAGCAAATTCGGCACGCAGCCCCCGCCGCGCGGCCAGCAGCGGCTCCATGATTTCTTCGAGATCGGGCATGCCTTCGACGAGTTCGCGAGTGCGCTCCTCGAACTTCACGGTTCCCACAACACCGACCTTGAGGCCGAAGTTGCGCAGAAGGCCGCGGATGTCGTTCTCGATGGCGATTGCCTTCCCTTGCAGTAGCTTGCGGGCCGTTAGGAGTGCCCGCCCCTTCTGGCTCGTGAGCGTTTTCACATGCACCGGGCGATACAGGTTGACCCTCATCATTTGCGCGATGCCGCGTGCGTCATTGCGATCCGTCTTGTTCGGCTGCGCCTTCAGGAATGCTTTCACATGGCGCGTCTCGATGCAGATAGCCGGCAACCCGACGCTCGCCAGCTCCTCGAAAAGCCATTGCGACAATGGCCCCGCCTCGAGACCGACCCGTTCAGTATTCAAGGCAGGATCCTTCAGTACGGCGAGGAGATCGTCGGGATGGCTGACGACCTTCACCTCGCGGCAAATCCTGCCGGATTCATCAACAATGCAAACGGCGGTATGTTTCACCGCGACATCGAGGCCGATAAAGTGTTTCACGCTGCGCTTCCTTTCCTGATGCTTGTGGCTGTTTGAACAGACCACGTTCTACCATCAGCTCGAAGCGCAGCACCTTCCTGCATCACCGTTGAAGACGAAGCGCAAGCCGAATACCCCATCTACCGGTGGCCATGACGTGCGCGTCGTAACTAGCTCCGCCTTCGGGAACAGCGTGCGCGTGCTGTATCCTCTATTGTTCTACGCTTCCGAAAAGCCGGATCCAGATCTGCGGGACAGGGGGGCGACCGGCCTAACTCGATCAGCGCTTGTGATTGGCCAGCCCAGAAATCGAGGATGTCATGCAGGTTGACGTTGGTCAGGAGTGGCCTGATGCCCCTCCTCTGGGGGCTCCTTTCTGTCTTGTGCTATCTCGCCGCTCTCAGGACGCCGGCTCGCAGCTCCCCGTCCAATGAGCCGAAGGATATATGATCCGAGATCCTATGCGCCGTTCGATTGTCGACAAAGCACAAGCTGTTGACGAAGGACGAAGTCGGCTATCTCCCGCCAACGCCGCGCCCGCAGCATCGGCTAGGACTTCGTCAGGATACGACCGCGGCACCTCCGTCACGTCACGCACAGAACCTTGGATGAGGCCGCGTTGAGCCAGCACGTGAACTGGTGCTCGGACCGAGATTGCAGCTTCGACCCAGTCGACCCGAGTGGCTGCTGCACCCGGCCGGTCGGCGGCTTTTCGCAACTCAAGGCTGGTACGGCTGACTGGCGGTTCGTGAGACGCACCAGCGTCTGGCCTATATCAATTGGACGCACTTCAAGGCTCATGCACACGGAATGCGGCGACGCGCCGTGCCGGTCCCGAGCAATTCGCTGCCTGACCGCCCAAGGAGCAGCGTGCCGGTCCTCTTATTTCCTCCGCTCCTCGGAACAAACCGGCATCTGGCGAAGTAGCGGATCGATGATCATTCCCCAAACGCGGAGCGCACACGGGGACTCAGGACCGACAAAAGGCTTATCCCGCGCACGAGCAAAAAGATGTGCAGCGCGGCCCAGAGCCCGTGGTTTCCGAACATCTGTCCGAACGTGAACAAAGCAGCGATAAAGACTGCGAAGGATAAGAGCATCATATTGCGCACGTCGCGCGACCAGGCGGCGCCGGTGAATACGCCGTTCATGTGGATGGCCAGGATGCCGCTCAAGGCCGAGAATGCCGCCCAAGGAAGATAGAAAACCGCCTCCGCACGCACGTCCGGTGTCTTTGTTATGGCTTCGATTAGTGTTTCGCCGAACGCGAAGACTAGAAGGCTTGCAAAGCCCGCAAACGCGAATCCCCAGCCCGCGGTCAGCCTGACGGTGCGCAAGAAAGCCAGCTGATCACCGGCGCCAACGGCCCGCCCAGCGAGCTGCTGGGCGGCCGCCGCGAACCCATCGAGAAAATAGCCTGCGACCAGAAAGAGATGCATCAAAACCGCGTCAGCCGCGAGAGTCAATGTCCCAAGCTGGGCACCCTGCCGCGTGAACAGCATGTATGCTGCCACGAGAACAAAGGAACGGACCATGATGTCGCCGTTGAGGTGAAGCATCGCCCTCAGTGCCGCTATGTTGAATGCGTACTGGTACGACAGGTTCGCGGTGGCGAGGAATCGTCCGAAGAGGATCGTCATGCCGACGACCATAGCCGCGACCTCCGCGCACACGGTTCCCCAGGCGACCCCGGCAATTTCCCAGCCGAGATAAAGACCAAGAAACATTGAGAAAGCAATATTCATCCCGTTGAGCACGAGTTGCAGAAAAAGTCCGAGAACTGCATTGCCGCGGCCCAGAAAATAGCCAAGAATCGCATAGTTGACGAGTGCGGCCGGCGCCGACATGAGCCGGATGCGGACGTAGGTATCCATCGCGGTGGTCACGGGCTGTTCCGCGTTCATAAACCATTCGCCGATCGCGGCAATCAGCGGCGCGAACAAGACCAGAGCCAAGCCTGACACGACGGCAAGTACGAGCGCCCGCAACAAGACCGCCCCCTCTTCGAGGGCGTCGCCCCGCCCGAAAGCCTGCGCTACGAGCGCAGTCGTACCGGAGCTTAGGAAATTGAACGTGGTCAAGACGACATTGAAGACACCCGCCCCGGCCGCAAGACCTCCAAGCAATCCGGCGTCACGCAACTGGCCGACCACGGCCGTATCGACGAGGCCGAGCAGCGGCGTGGTGAGGTATGCGAGCGCCATCGGAATGGCCATAGTTAGGATTTGTCGATGGGTGACTGCAAAGGGCATGGAGCGGAGAAGCGTTGTCTGTTCCACGTCGGCTCCTGCGAATCTGTTGCGGCATGTTGGTTAGCGGACAGTGCCCCTGGACAAACTCCGGAGAGTTCCAGCCTGCTACACTGCTTCGCGTGCGCTGGTATTTGGCGGGAATCCAGCCGGCGTGACGACACGCTGAAGTATCGCCTTACGTCTCGCCGAAGCGGCAACGACATGGACCGACTGTCTCGGCCATAGCCTTACATGACGATCGGCGTCTTGGGACACCTCTGCTGCAGTTGCCCCGGACGATTTAAGAACCACTGGTTTTCCGAGGCAGCTTTCTACGTTTGCGGCATTCGCCGGCAAGCGCTCAGCGGGGATTGGAACGCAATCGGATAAGGGCCAAGGCAGGGCCGCTTGAACGTATCGCGGCATGCTACTTCGCCTTCAACCATGATGAGCGCTTTTGTTGCCATTGGCATCGACGCTTAGTGTAAAGCATCATCTTTTCTGTTCCGTGCATCTGCTCATTAGTTTGCGCTAGCATACCATATAATTCATGTTTTATTTATAATGATTAGTGAAATATGTTGAACTTTTCTTGCATGGGTCTGCGCGCCGCCGGTGTGGTCGAGACGTTTTCCGAGGATGGAGGTACCGAGCCCGTGGGTCCTCGCGTCCATTTCGAGCGCGAGGCCGGGCGGCATTGACCCTTCCCCGCCCGAACCCACTGGCTCGGCGGACCAAACAGGCGCGGAGACCCTCATTGAGACGCGGGCGCTTGGCGCCGATTTCTCGACGAGTAGCACCGCGAGGGAGCCAATGGGGGAGGCTTTTCGGCTGATCCACTCCATCCTGCAGTCGGCGAACCGGCGATATGCGGATTCAATGTGCGCTCGGGATGGTGCTGCGCCTCGCGGCTCTGAACTACGGTGCCGTGTTAGCTCGCCATCTCGTTAGCTGCGGTGCACTGCAGGTCGTGAGGCAGAGTGTCATGACCGCACCTAGTGGTCGGGAGCCATCCGGCTGACGCCGAGGCCCTCCAGCGCATGGACGGTTTTCAGCCAGTCCGCCAGCGCCTCCCCCAGTGAACCACAACGGTCGAAGCGCCGCTCGATAGCATCTACTGGGATACTTTCGACCGTCCCGTTATATGTCCCGCTCTCTCGTGTTCGCCTCTGCCCGGCTGAAGACGTCTATGTGCGAAAGCCGACACTCTGACGCGGAGGTATTGCGCCAGTGCTGCGTGAAAGACCAGCTTTTCTCGCCTTAGTCGAAAGGGCCTGTTCAGCGGCACGCCGCTTGCAATGTTACTCCGTGTGAACCAGATCCGACAATTAGCGTGACGGCAGGCACAGATCAGAGGGAGTAGCTCATGCGGGTAGCGGTCGTGTGGAACAGTGATTCTACGGTCGTGAATAGCCAGTGTCTTCATGCGCCACCGTCGAGAGTACGGGCGTCCATGAAGACAACAGCTTCGACGAGCAGCTCGTACATCAGCGCAGACAGTGGAAGCGACAACGCTTGGAAATCCGCTCGGTGCCGGGACGTGCGCGCCTCTATCGTGCCTCGGCCGCAATGACTGCCGGACACAGCAACTCAACCGAGATCCAGATACGGCGAAGAAGGCGCGGCGATCGATAGCAGCAGTTGGCGACGCTGTTGGCGTTAACTCGGCGAGGCTGCTTGCAGCCTACAAATGCGAGCGCATTGACCGTCAAGAATTCATCTCGAAACAAGATGGGTTTGATACGCAAACTGAATTTGACGTAAGTCGGTTCGCGACGCATGCATAACGGGGAATGCTCTTTCAGAAAGGTGCGCGCCTATGGTTTGGCGGCGCAGGTTCAACGACAAGTATACGGCTTAACAGCAGCATCGTTAGGTATTTCACCAGAAGCATCAAGCGGAGTCGAACATGGCAATTGGGAGAGGACAGCAAGCATTCCCAAGAACGGAGTACGTGCGCCGTCTGGCAGCAGTGAAGTCAGAATTGGCGCGGCGTGATATCGATGCTCTCGTTGTGTCCGACCAAAATAACATCACTTATCTCACTGGATACACCGCGATCTCAGGCTACGTACCCCAAGGCCTCGTGGTCTCGCAGGACGAAGAGGAGCCGACCTTCATTCTGCGCCGCTGCGATGCACCGGCAGCCATTAACCAGTGTTTTATGGAACGCGACAAAATCATCCCCTACCCCGAAGCGCTCATAGCGAATCCTGAGAAGGATGGACACGACACGGTGATCGACTACTTGGAAGAAATTGGCCTTGCAAAGCGGGGTATAGGGATCGAGCTGTTAAATCTTTCCGCGCAGTCCGCGGAGAAGTTCAGGAGGCGACTGCCCGATGCCACGATTGTGGATTGCACCAAGGCAGTAACCTGGCTCCGGCTTGTTAAATCTGACCTCGAGATAGCTGTCATGCGCGAGGCGGCTGCAATCTCAGACGCGGCAGTCCTTCGCGCCGCAGAGGTGATACGTGCTGGTGTGCGTGAAGCCGACGCGAGCGCGGAAATCGTCGGAACCTTGATTCGAGGTGCAAACGGCAAGCCTGGGACGAATTATTATCCCATGTGCTTGTGTTCGTCGCCCCGCACGGGTACGTGCCACATCCCTTGGAGCGAGGACGTATTTAGAAAGGGATCGCAGGTCAACCTTGAGATCGGCGGTGTGCGCCACGGTTATTGTGCCGGCCTCATGCGAACCTATTCGATCGGTGCCCCCTCCGATCGCCTGCGTCGCGTCCATGAAATACAAGTCGCCGGCCTCGAAGCTGCCCTTGAGACGGTCCGGCCAGGAGCGACCTGCAGTGACGTTGCCACCGCCTTCCATCGGTCTATAGGGAAACAGGGCCTCAGGAGCGATACGCGCTGCGGATACGCCCACGGAATCGGTTGGATCGAGCCAACTGCAAGCCTTAAAAGTGATGACATGACCGAGTTGAAGCCCAACATGACTTTCCACCTGATGCTAGGCAACTGGATTGACGAGGATTTCGGATACGTTATCAGTGAAACGTTCCGCGTGACCGACTCCGGCGTCGAGGTCCTGACCACTGTGCCCCGAAAAATCTTTGAAATTTAGCTGCAGGTCGACTGAATCCCCGGGGTAGGCGGCGCGTTGAAGTCTCCGCCCAAGCGCGCATCTGTTACCTGCATGGAGTTCATCTGGAATGCAGCTGCGGTCTGCTGAGGGCTGGCCGGTTGCCCAGGACGAGCTTTGTATTAGGACCAGCCTCCTCCTTTACGCGTATTTGGAGAGGACCATGAACCAGTCACACCAAACGCTTATCTTTGACGGACGTACTGAGCCTTCGCGCGTGGTTGTCCGCATCGGGCTGATCCTCATCTCCTCGGATGAAGTGGGAGGCGACGCCTTCTCCTCGATTATGCCGAAGGGCGATGTGCTAGTATTTTCGACAAGGTCTGACGCAAGTTTCCCGTCTGACGGCAGTATCACATTCGCAACCTCTCTTGCTGAGGTTGCAAATACGCTTCCGCCCCCCGGACGCTTCGATGTCCTGGCCTTCAGCTGTACGAGTGGCTCACTGAAACTTGGCGTTGAATCTCTGCTTTCGCAGCTCAGGTGGGCAAGGCCGGGCTTAAAGTATACCTCGCCCGCCATTGCTGCGATAGCGGCCTTAAATGAGCTCAGGGCCAAGAGAATCGCACTCCTGACGCCTTACGAAATGGAGTGTCATCAGTTGTTTCCTGCCTTCTTCACCGAACACGGATTCGAGATCGTAGCGGACGGGACATTCGCCAAGCATACCGATGCAGAGATCGGAGAGATTAGCCAAGACGCTATTTTTTCCGCGGCCAACAAGCTCGTCGCAGTCTCCTCGCCCGATGCACTGTTCGTTTCGTGCACAGCCACCCCAATAGTGCCACATATTGCTCGACTGGAGAAAGAGCTCGGTATTCCAGTTGTGAGCAGCTCTCAGGCTATGGCTTGGCATGCTCTTCGCCTTGCCGACTACCAAAAACCGATTCACGGATTTGGGCAGTTGCTCGCGCAACTCGGTGAAGGCCAGTCTTTCTCAACCTGAGGCGTGGAGTGAAGGGGCGGATGGCAGGTGCCCGGACGCGACGCGATGTCAGCACGGTCGAAGATCATCCTTAGGTTCGTCGGTCAGACTGGCCACCGCGGTTCGCCGTTCCGCTTCGGCAACGGTATTCTTATCGGATCGATCCAGGCTCTTGTGCTTGCCAGATTGCCTCGGTTGGCACTGCGCTGGTTATAGCTCGAACTCACATAGATTTACTTTGGCGACAATCCAGTGAGCATCCCCAGGAACTCAGCCATCAAAGTGGCCTGCTGCCGGTTTTTTCGGACACGCGGTTAAGCTAGCATAACTTGTTCCTCGAAGGACGGGGTTCAATAGCCGAGCGTCGAGTGCCTTCGCCGAGGCTATAGAAGCGCTCGATGTAATCAAACTCATCCGCGCTGGCGTCATCGTCCTTAGGGCTTGCGCGCCGTGTGCTCGGTCTTCAGCGACGAGAAGAAGCTCTCCATCCAGCATTATCCCAGACATTGCCCGACCTGCTCATCGAGGTGATGCCGTAATCGGCCATGAGCCGCTGGAACTGCTCACTCGTATATTCCGATCCCTGGTCCGAGTGATGCAGCAGGCTGTCAGGATTGCCCCTGCGCCAGATCGCCATGATCACGGCGTCGGTGACGAGCTGCGCCGTCATCTCGGCCTTCATTTCCCAGCCGACGACACGCCGAGAGAAGAGGTCGACGGCGGCAACTTAGAGCGTAGAGCCAACGTTCCCGCGGTCCCAGATGTAGGTGAAGTCCACGATCCCACTTCTCATTCGGCGCCGATACCTCGAATGCGCGGTCGAGGAGGTTGTCCGACACTGCGGCTCGCTGCACGGTGTCCTTCGGCAGTCCACGGCGACGAGGCCGGTCCCGCCAGACTATTCTCCCGCATCAGGCGCTCGACACGATGCAGCCGCAGGAAAGACCCTCGGCCAGAACATCGTGCCACACACGACGCGCGCCATAGGTGCGGTCGCTGCTCTTGAAGCTTCGGTCGACTCGGGAAACGAGTATCTCGTCATGCCGGGAACGGGCGCTGGGACTGGGGTTAAGCCAGAGATGAAAGCCTGAGCGGGACACATCCAGCGCGTCGCATAGCCATGCCACCGGCCAGATGTTCCGGTGTCTCGCGAGGAAAGCGAACTTCAGTACTTCTAGGCTGCGGCCTTTTTTAGGATGTCGCGCTCCGCCCTTCAGCTTGGCCACTTCTTTGCGCACCCGGTCGATCTCCTGCTGCTCCGGCTTCATCTAATCCATTTGCGCAGCACATTCTGATGGAGATCAAGATCACGGACCGCCTGCGCCACAGCCACGCCCGATCCTTCACCAGCCTCACTGCTTGAACTCGCGGCTGAACTTCCTTCTCTGCATTTCCACTCTCCAGTTCCGTTAAACACCTTATCTCGGTGTCCACGAAACCGGACGCCGTGTGCGGGCGTTGCCGGAATTTCTCGGTGTCCGATAGCTCTCGGCGGCTTCGGCACTCAAAGAACAACGACTCGGAGCTTGCATCAACCGCAATGACGGAACCCTCCTCAATGGAATCAGCGGCATCTGCGGGAATGGTTGCGAGCTCGCGTTAGTAGCTGGCCGCTCCTGCGATCTGCCCGGTTGCGCCGAGACTGCGGATCCGTAGGTGTCGCGTCGCCCGCCGGCTCCCGACTGTTTGAGGAGGAGCCGATGAGACGCGTGATTGGAATGGACATCCACCGCACCTTTGCGGGGTGGTGGTTTGGGAGATGGCCAGTTGCGCCATCACGGACGGGTCGACATACCCGGTCGGGACTGGAGGGCTTCGGGCGCAGTTTGCGGCGGACGGATGAGATTGTCGTCGGGCTACGGGCAACGCCATGGCTGTGGTGCGGGTCCTGTCGTCCTATGTAGACCGGGTGACTGTCGCCAACCCGATGCAGGTGAAGGCGATCGCCTATGCCAGGATCAAGACCGACAAGAACAATGCCGGGGTTCTGGCGCAGCTCCATGCCAGCGGCTTTCTTGCCGGAGGTCTGGTTCCCGATGAGCGGACAGAGCGGCTTCGCCGCCGTCGCCCGGCGCAACCAGGTCGTAGACTGGAGCCGTGCTCGACGCCGTCAATGAGTGGCCTGGAAACCTCGCAGCCGGACGTGGCGCCATCGCACTGGCCAGCCTTGACTGCGTCTCGACACGCTCGCACGGGAAATCCTGTAGGCCGGGGCGAAGAAACAGCTCACCTGAAGCCGAACAAAACGCACAGGAGTCGAAAAAGCCGAAATCACGCTTGTCGATGGCATCCGTGGACTCGAGATGTTTGTGGTGCTGACGCGGCGGTCGGAAGAAGGTTAGCGTCTGCTCTATGGCATCTCTGCCAGCCTGTCAGGCGCGGATAGCGAGGCGACCATTTGGACAGCCATGCGGCCAGATCGACCTTGGCCTCGGCGAGATCGCGCCGGTCGTAGAGCCATCTGAGTTCCTGCAGCCAGTCGTCACCGTGCTCGCTCGGTAGATGATCGAGCGCGCTCCTGAGGGAGTCCACGTGGCAGCGTTGCCCGGCGGCTTCGGGGATCACCTCGCCGATCGCCGCGACCAGGCCGGCATGGTCGCCGGAGACGGCCAGCTCGACGCCCTTGAGGCGTGCGCCTCCAGGCCGAGCGGCTCTCGCGATTGGCGATCTCCACAGCCAAGATCTGGCGCCGCCCGTCCCGTCGATGCCGACCGCAACCAGTACCGCCGGGCTCGTGACGATGCCGGCCTCGCGCACCTTCTCGCAACGGGCATCGAGTTTGTCGGCGCCAAACTGCCTGGTCGCGGACGCTCTCCTGCGGGGTTTTCAACTTGGCCCGCAGGAATTCAGTTTACGTGCCTATGCACGACGCGTGCAACTTGCCTTATGTGGCCGTCCTAAAACCCTGAGACCAAGCGAAACTTATACTGCTGATGACTCGAGATTGGCGCCGCAAGAAAGCATGCCGAGACACGGCTACACGTAAGGTTGAGAACAGATCCGGTCGCGCTCGCTGCCTCAATTCTCGACTATCTCTCCATATTTCCCGTCTCAAAGATATGCTGATGCGCCTCCCGTAAGGCTGTAGTGACCGATGAGCCAGTTTACGGCTTCGCTCTGGTCTCGTTGGATCGCGTGAGCTGCTTTTAGCAGGTGGAATTCGGAATTCTTGATCATTTTTGCCAGCTTCCACCCGCGGTCAGGCGCCACGGTGGCGTCGTGCGTGGACCAGATAAGCATTGTCTTGCCCTCAAGACGATCAATGTACGGATAGATGTACTTCTGCTGCAACAGGATATATTGGCTCATATCCGTCTCTTCTGGAGGCAGGCGCTTACGAACTTCCCATTTTCCGCGCGTCGCGGGTCGTCGATAAGCTATTCGCCGATACTCCTCTAGCTCCGCCTCATATAAATCCGCCCCGTGGGCAATGGCGCCTCTCCGCACATATTCCTCTTCGCTCGGCATCGGCCCTGTATAGTCATATGACGTGGTGGCCGCGTTGAGCCATGCATCGTCACGCTCGTCTCCAAAGGGCTCTGGTCCAATGGGCGGCGATACGGCGCTTGATGTGAGCAGAACGACTTTAGAAACAAGGTCGGGACGGACGATCGCTACCCGTGCAGCGACGAATGATCCTTCTGAATGACCGACCAGCGTGATCTGCTTCAAATCCAGCGAGTCGATGAAATCAATGACATGATCTACGCGGCCGACCCGGTTAATATATTTACCAGGAGTAGGATCGTCGGTCCCACCGAATTGGAGTTGATCAAGCGCGATCACTCTGAATCTATCGGATAGGCCGTGCAGCTGCCAAATCCAGCTGAGCCTAGCATCGGAGATTCCCCCCGGTGACGCTCCATGGAGAAGCACAATCGGACGGCCAACTCCCGTCTCGTAGTAGGTCGACCCGATGCCGCCAACCGAAATGCGGCGTTCAGGGATGAGCGTTTTGCTAGTCGGCCGCGGCGCCTGCGCGGAGCCGGCAACAAGCGAATTGACGCTCCAGCCCAGCGCGGTCGCACAGCCGAGAACTTCAGGTCCGCTCAACGGACCTGCAGCGACGCAGTTGCTGATACGGTCGAGTTCCTGCGACATTGGGATGCTCCTTACTGCCTTTGTTCCTCTAGAGCACGTCCTGTGATCGATGAATCGATTGTGAAGTGACGGCTGCGTTTTGTGCTGATTCAACGTCCACCTCGATGGAGGTTGACGATGGGAAAAGCATTGAGCGTGGATCTTCGGTCGCGGG
>NZ_RZSU01000128.1:0-16350 GCF_003997585.1 Mesorhizobium sp. M5C.F.Cr.IN.023.01.1.1
AGTTCGGCGCCTCCGTCATGCATGTTGCGCACCGTGCACGTGACCTCGGAATTGGTGATGCCGGTCAGGATCGTCGCGCCCTTGAAGACGCGCTGCCTGCGTTTGCCCCTGTTTTCGTCTTCAGCCAACGCGCGCCAATCCCCGGCGATCGTCGCATTTCATATGGTGCGATCGGCAAGATAATTTGGCCCGCCTGATAAACATAGCGTTATCGTCAGCGGCTGCGGCGACTTTGCGGCGAGGAAGAGCTTCGCTGCAGGGTTTTTCAGGATGGGGAACTAGCCGCGGCCCCCGACTCGAACGAGGCTTATGTTCCAATCAACGGAACTGTGACTGTCGTTGCGTAATTTATCGGATACCGATCGAAATATGGGAAGTCGATGACGAAAGCATAGGTAGCGGTCAGATGCGCCATGCGGAAACCGCTGCTGGGGGGATCGATCCCAATCGTCACTTCGACGTCTCTCAACCCTAAAGCCAGTAATTTCTCTGTGGCAATGGCTTGTATCTGGGCCTGCGTCAGCGAGTTCTTCATCTGCAGCGCACGCGAGGACGTTTCCAGCGTGTACCGAACACTCGACATGGCGTTCAAAGCCCAGCCGAATGCGAAAATCCCGAACAAAAGCATCATCAGAAAAGGCGCGAGCAGTGCGAATTCCAATGCAGCTCCGCCTGACGCATCACGTGTAAATGCTCTTCCTTTAACGGACACGAATCACCTGTTGATGCCTAAGCTCGCGCGAGAAGGAAAACACGTCAAAGCCGAAGGGCGGGGACCAGGTGGCTGTCGCCTGTATTTCAACGAAGACCGAGGGAGCTTTCAAACCGTCGCACAGGACCGATGGATCGGCCACGGTGCTCCCACACATGTATTTGCGCCCCAATGTAACTTGCGCGTCGTCGGGACGATTTTCCCAGCTCGAAAGGGCGACGGCTTGGGTTGCCGCGTCGTTGGCTTCTCCTTGCATCACAAGATTTGCTGCCGTTTTGACGCCTGCGCGCATCGACAACGAGCTTGATACGAAAGACCAGCCGTTAATGACGCCAAGAACTACCAGGCAAAGGATCGGCAGAACCAGCGCAAACTCCACCGCCGCAACACCCGAATCGCTCCGGAAAATCCGGACTGGTCGCCGTTCCATGTAGGATTACTCGACAAGCCGAACGGACTGCGTCGCCGGAATCTCACGCATCCCGAGGCTGGTGCAATCCTGATTGATGGTTGTGTTGCCGGACCACTGCACGTTGCTGGCGACGACCTGCGTGCAACCATTTATGCCCGAGAAGTTGCCGAGGTAATTGACCGCCTGCGTTGGAAAATACAGGGCGCCGGTCAAAAGCGAATCCGCCGTGCCATTGAACGTGTTCGATCCCGCTAAGTTTGCTCTGTCGCCGTAAAACAGCACACCCGAATAGGTGCCTGATGTCGGTGCGCTAAGCTTGACGGTGGCAGTGCCGTTCATGGTGACGCCGGAGCTGCCGGCCAGATAGATGATAACTCCCTCGCCGGAAATGTTTGCATTTGAGTTCGCTTTGAAATCGCCTCCCTGAATGACGTATACCCCCGGCGAGAGCGTTACACTGCCGCTCAAGCTGAGCCCCCTGCAGTATGTTCCAGGTTGCAACGTCGACTGATTGCCGTTTTGGCAGGGGTTCGTGGCCGGCGGCGCCGGAAGGTCGGCAAAAGGATCGGCAGCGGGCAACGCCTGGGTTACCAGGCTGGTGCAGACGGTCTTCACAGGATTGGCCAATGACATCCCACCGGCCGATATCAGGCAGTCGACATCAAGGCTTGCCGATCCCTGAAGCTTGATGGCGTCCGGAGCAATCGAATTCGACATGACGGAGCAGCCCGTCAGTTTTGTGGTCGAACTGCCGGAAAAGAGGGCCGCTCTCGAAGCAGAGCGATTGAGCGCCAGAACGCAGGCCTTTGAAGCATCCGTGATAAGAGCCACTGCTCTTGCCCGCGCGCCAACCTCGTTCTGCGTGAATATCGACGTGAAAAATCGATCGAGGTTCTGATGAACGATGACCTCGACAGCCTTTTTCGCCACGTTTGGGCCGGATGACGGGGGTGTGAAAACTTCAATCGTGCCTGTCGACGCTGCAAAACCGTTTGAGGCTGCTGAAAGCGTCGCGGCCGAGACTATCGCGGGTTTGTCGGATCCCGAAACCTTTTCCAAAGCGCCAGCATAAGCTGCCGCGTCGGCCACCGCCTGTAATTTCAAGCTACTATAATACCAATACGAAGTTTCCACCCCGAGACCCGCACCACCAACAACGATCGGCAAAGACAGGGCAAAAATGATGGCAACGTTGCCGCTCGTGCCGAGGCATCGTCGTCGCAGACAGCGGACAAACCGCCTCGAGATAGGAGCGCCCAATTCCATGCAGGTATTTAAGGAAAGATGAATGAAGGAATGGCTAACGATTTCACTCCATTTGACAGGTGCGCTCCTTGGCCCGGCCGCAAAAGCTCCAGCAGCCGCAAAATGACGTTGTTGGTGACAACTGAGACAGGCCCAGTTGGAGCCTGAGGAGATCCTGGATGACGATACTTTCTGTCGAACTGAACAAGCTGGTCAACCCTGACAACGGGCATCGTTTCGACGTCTATGTGCCGATTCGCGCGTCACGAGGGGCCAAACTGTAACCACCGAACTGTCACCAAAAATTCTTCCCGTCCATTTGGCAGTTGGCAATAAGCACGGCGAGGCACTACTTCCCACCCTATGGATTTGGCTTTGCCGGATCGGTATTGTCCGCCTCTCTTACCCACGGTGTCGCCGAGCACTGCTTGATGGCCGTTCGGCCAGCGGGTTATCGGGGACGGCCGCGGCCAGACGCAAATCGTCACTACAGACTAGCCCTCAGTCGATCCGGCAACTGCATTCCTCAAGCTCGACTCGATCAGGCCCAGGAGGAAATTGGCCAAATATTGGACAGGAGAGCGGAGTTTTCAGCTATGTGCTTGAAAAGTCTGGTACGCCCAAGGGGAATCGAACCCCTGTTACCGCCGTGAAAGGGCGGTGTCCTGACCGCTAGACGATGGGCGCGCTCAGATGTGAGCGCTTATAGTTGCGTTGCACCAAACCGGCAACCCGTCTGCCGCCGCCTGCGACAACTTTTTTCATTGGCCGCAAAACCGCGCATTTTCGGCGATTTAGCCCGGTTAGACGCGGCACCCGTGCCGTCGTGAGGCGGCACATTGCGAACGTTGCGTAATGAGAGAGAGAGACAGCCGTTACCGCCGCCGGCGGCAGCGCCAGTTCCAGTCGCGCTCGGGACCGACGTCGATGTGAACAGATTCGGTATGGCAGTAGGTGCCGACGCCGCCGCGCCCGGGCATGCTGCGGATGTAGCTTGCCAGTTGCGCTTTCGCGACGCCTGGAACCTGGATGTCGGCAGCAGCGCAATACATGTGCAGCGAATTCTTGGCGCCGTTGGCGCGGCGGTTGCGGGCCGGGTCACGATAGCCGGAGGTGACGATCATCTTCTTGCCGTAATGGCCCTCGATCGTCTTCAGCACGCGGACCAGCGAAGGTTTCAGGCAGGCAACGTCGACATTCTCGGTCTGCTTCAAAAGACCGTTGGGCGCCAGCCGGGCAAGCCCGGCAGCGGATGCCACCTGATAGGCGCCGCCTTCATCCTCGTTCAGATCGACGTCGCTGTCGTCGTCGAGGCCGGATTTGCGCTTGATCTCGAAGAGTGCGGTCTTGCGTACGCCAGGCAGCGCGTCATCGGTGAAATGGCTGGTATCGCCGATCGAAGCCAGTTGCACCGGCTTTTCAGCCGATTTGGCCGAGGCCAAGGTGATGGTCGGCTTTGCCGCCGCCTTGGGCTGCGCCGCCGTGGATTGCTCGCTCGACCTGTTGCTGGTCTGCGGGGCAGGCGCCGCCGAGGCCGGCGTGGCGCTGAACAAAGAGGCGAGGAACCCCTTCTTCTTCGGCGCATAAGCCTGCGGCTGCGGCTCTCCGGCGGTCACATAAACCGGGTTGTTCATCGCCGGCGCGGCCGACTCGGTCTTGGACTTCGGCGCGGCCGTGCCTGCATCGGCGGTTTCACTCTTCTGCGTAGCAGAGCCGGCCTGTTCAACCGTCTGCGCGGACTGTTGCTGGGGCTGCGGCGTCTGGCCCGCAGTCGCCTCTGCGCGCGCAGGAGCCGTGACGGGGAAGCCGGCATCGGACTTGGCGCCTCCCTCGGTCCCCGGATTGGCCATTGGCACATAGCCGACCTGCTGGGGAAGGCTTGCGTCGCCTTTGGCGGTCATCGTCATTTGTGAAGTCGTCATCTGCGACGATGAATCAGTGGTGACCTGTTGGGTACCGGAGGCGGTGCTGATATCCGTAGCAGAGGCATTATAACCGGGCATGCCGACTGACAGGGACGGGTCGCCGGCCGAGGTGCAGGACGCCAGGAGCACGGAGAAAAGCGCGGCCGCAATGGCGCGGCTTTCTCCCTTCGCGAGGCGCGATCCTGCTGATTTCAAAACCAAATTCCCCCTCGACGTCCGGTCGGTACTTCATTGGCGGCACCGAAACATCTCGCCGCAATAAACCCTTGTCCCCGAACGGAAACGAGACCTGTGTCAAATCCGCAAGCCCCAGAGTAATTCGACGGCTAGAGAAGAATCGGGAGTGCTTAAGGGTTGACGACCCCATTTCGCCCTCTTTTACCGGCGCGTCAACTCACCACACATTACAGAAGGTTACACACCTACAGAAGGTTACACACGCACCTTGACATAGGTGCCTGGCGCATCGCCCAGGGTTTTCATGTGCTTGCCGGGTTTGCGGGCCGGCACGCGGGTGTCGTCCTTGGCCTCGATCCAGCATTGCCAGTGCGGCCACCAGGAGCCCGGATGGTTTGTGGCCTCGGCGATCCACTGGTCGAAGTCGCCCGCCGGCTTGCCGCCGGTCCAGTAGTGATATTTCTGCGCAGCCGGCGGATTGACGACACCGGCGATGTGGCCGGAGCCGGCCATGACGTAGTCGACTTCGCCGCCGAAATACTTCGAACCGAGGAACACCGAACGCGCCGGCGCGATGTGATCTTCCTTCGAGGCGAGGTTGTAGACCGGGATGGTGACGTCCTTCAGCGAAACCACGCGGCCCGCCAGCTCCATCGTGCCTTGCGAAAGTCTGTTCTCAAGATAGCAATTGCGCAGATAGAAGGAATGGTTGGCTGCAGCCATGCGGGTCGAATCGGCGTTCCAGTAGAGCAGGTCGAAGGGCAGGGGATCCTTGCCGCGCATGTAGTTGTTGACGACATAGGGCCAGATCAGGTCGCCCGAGCGCAGCATGTTGAAGGCGGTCGCCATTTTGGTGCCGTCGAGATAGCCTTTCTCGTTCATCGCCTTTTCGACGGCCGCGACCTGCTCCTCGTCGACGAACACTTTCAGGTCGCCGGCATAGGTGAAATCGACCTGCGTGGTGAAGAAGGTGGCCGATTTGATGCGGTGGTCGCCTTCCTGCGCCATCAGCGCCAGGGCCGCCGCCAGAAGCGTGCCGCCGACGCAATAGCCGACGGCGTTGACGTCCTTTTCGCCGGTGGACCTTTCAATTGTGTCCAGGCCGTATTGCAGGCCCTCCCTGATATAGGCCTCCCAGCTCTTGGTGCCGTGCCGCTCGTCCGGGTTGATCCAGGAGATGACGAAGACGGTGTGGCCCTGCTCTACCGCCCAGCGGATGAAGGACTTTTGCGGGTTGAGATCGAGAATGTAGTATTTGTTGATCCATGGCGGGCAGATCAGCAGCGGCCGCTTGAGTACGGTCTCGGCCGCCGGATCGTATTGCAGGATCTCGGCGACATCGCTGCGGCCCACCACCTTGCCGGGTGTCGTGGCGAGGTTCTTGCCGATCTCGAAGGACGAGTAATCCGCCTGCCTCAGTTTCAGGTCGCCCTTGCCGGCGGCGATGTCCTCGGCCAGCATCTTCATGCCGCGCACCAGGTTTTCGCCATTCGAAGCGACGGTCTCGCGAAACAGCTCCGGGTTGGTCAGGATGAAATTCGACGGCGAGATGGCATTGGACACCTGCTTGACGTAGAAGCTGGCCTTGTGGCGGGTGTGCTCGTCCAGGCCATCGGCGTGCTCGACCAGCTCGGCCGCCCAGCGCGAGGTGACGAGATAGGCCTGCTTGAGGAAATCGAAGAAGGCGTTGCGGCCCCATTCCGGGTCCTGGAAACGCTTGTCGCCGGGCTCGGGCTTGACCGCGTCTTCGGCATCTTCGCCGCCGGCGCTGAGACGCTGGATGGAGTTGGCCCAGACGGTCATGTAGCCGGAGAACAGCCGCGTCTGCGCCTCCAGCGCACGCTGCGGGTCGGAAAGCCAGTATTCGCTGAGCTTGGAGAAGGTTTTCACCATGTCAACGACCGGCTCGGCGACCTGATCGCGCACTTCGCCTTTTTCGCGCGGCTCGGCCCATGCGGAAGCGGCCTTGCCGGCCTGCTCGATCATGCGCGCCATGTTCAAGGCGAAGCGCTCCGGGTCCTTCACCAGATATTGCTCGACGGTCGAAGCCTGGTCATCTTCCGCTTTGCCCGAATCGGGTGTTTTGGACATGGTTCGCGGGGTTCCTCCCGAAGCGTTTTCTTGACATATTATCATGGGACATCGGACAGGGTCCAACGCGCTCTACCTCGGCTGCCAAGGAAACAATATGACGATTAATATTGGCGAAACTGTTTTTTCTGGCACTGGTCGTTTTTGCCGCATGGGCGCGGCGGTCGTTTTGCTGGCGATCGCCGGCTGTTCGAGCACCAACATCGAGGGCGCCACGCCTGTCGCGGCTACCGACGGGCCGAAGAACACCGGCACCTATCCGAACCTGAATATCCCGCCGCAGGTGGCGGCGGAGCAATTCACCGAGGCGGAAAAGAACGCCAAGCTCGCCCAGTTGAAGGCCGACGAGCAGGCGCAGGCCTCAAAGGGCGGAGCGGTCAAGGCCGCGGACCCGGCGCTGAACACACTGGCAAGGAAGCACGGCGCCGAAGCGCTGAAGCAGATCGAAGCCAAATGCGATCCTGCCCTCGACCCTACCTGCAAATAGGGTTATATCGCGCGACCGACAAGCACCTTTGCCAAAAGCCACTTTGACCGTCTGGAATTGACCCACCACTGGAAATGATATGGAAGAATTTCACAAGGTCCGCCGGCTTCCGCCCTATGTCTTCGAGCAGGTCAACCGGCTGAAGGCCAGTGCCCGCTCGCGCGGCGCCGACATCATCGACCTTGGCATGGGCAATCCGGATCTGCCGACGCCCAAGGCCATCGTCGACAAATTGTGCGAGGTCGTGCGCGATCCGCGCACGCATCGCTATTCGTCGTCGCGCGGCATTCCGGGCCTGCGCCGCGCCCAGGCCAATTACTATGGCCGCCGTTTTGGCGTGAAACTCGACCCGGACACGCAAGTGGTGGCGACGCTGGGGTCGAAGGAAGGTTTTGCCAATATGGCGCAGGCGATCACCGCCCCCGGCGACGTGATCCTGTGCCCTAACCCGACCTATCCGATCCACGCTTTCGGCTTCATCATGTCGGGCGGCGTCATCCGCTCGTTGCAAGTGGAACCGGACGACGGCTTCATTCCGGCGCTGGAGCGCGGCATCCGCCATTCGATTCCGAAGCCGCTGGCGTTGATCCTCAATTACCCGTCGAACCCGACGGCGCAGGTCGCCTCGCTCGATTTCTACAAGGAGGTGGTGGCCTTCGCCAAGAAGAACGACATCATCATCCTGTCGGACCTTGCCTATTCGGAAATCTATTTCGACGGCAATCCGCCTCCCTCGGTGCTGCAGGTGCCGGGTGCGATCGACGTGGCGGTCGAGTTCACCTCGATGTCGAAGACCTTTTCCATGCCCGGCTGGCGCATGGGTTTTGCCGTCGGCAACGAGCGGCTGATCTCGGCGCTGACCAGGGTCAAGTCCTATCTCGACTATGGTGCCTTCACGCCGATCCAGGTGGCGGCTGCGCACGCGCTCAACGGCGACGGCGCCGACATCGCCGAAGTGCGCGACATCTATCATAAGCGCCGCGATGTCATGGTCGACGCCTTCAGCCGCGCCGGCTGGATTGTCCCGGCGCCGGCGGCGTCGATGTTCGCCTGGGCGCCGATCCCGGAGCCGTTCAAGCATCTCGGCTCGCTCGAATTCTCCAAGCTTCTGATCGAGCACGCAGACGTGGCGGTGGCGCCGGGCGTCGGCTTCGGCGAGCATGGCGACGACCATGTGCGCATCGCGCTGGTCGAGAACGAGCACCGGATCCGGCAGGCGGCGCGCAACATCAAGCGCTTCCTGGCGTCCAGCGCCAAACAGCCCAACAATGTGGTGCCGCTCGCCGCGCATCGTTGAGTCGCCACAGATCACATCGACCAATCCTTGAGGGGCGTCGCCGGACATGGCTGAAGCGTTGCGTGTTGGAATCGCCGGTCTCGGCACCGTCGGCGCGTCGGTGGCGCGCGTGCTGCACGACAAGGCGGCGGAACTGACGCGGCAATGCGGCCGCGAGGTCGTCGTGTCAGCCGTCTCGGCCCGTGATCGCAAACGCGACCGCGGCGTCGATCTCAGCGCGGCCAAGTGGTTCGACGATCCGGTAGGAATGGCGCAGACCGCCGAGATCGACGTGTTCGTCGACCTGATCGGCGGCGACGAGGGACCGTCGCGATCATCCGTGAAAGCAGCGCTTGAAACCGGCCGCCACGTCGTCACCGCCAACAAGGCGCTGCTCGCCAAGCATGGCGTGGCGCTGGCCGAGATCGCCGAGAAGAAGGGCGTGCTGCTCAATTACGAGGCGGCGGTAGCGGGCGGCATTCCGGTCATCAAGACGATGCGCGAGGCGATGGCCGGCAATTCGGTGACCCGTGTCTTCGGCATCCTCAACGGCACCTGCAACTACATCCTGACCCGCATGGAGGCCGAGGGCCTGTCGTTCGACGCCTGTCTGAAGGATGCGCAGCGGCTGGGCTATGCCGAGGCCGACCCGACCTTCGACATCGAGGGCCACGACACCGCGCATAAGCTGTCGATCCTGACCAGCCTTGCCTTCGGCACGCGGATTGCCGCCAACGACATCTACATGGAAGGGATTTCCAACATCAGCCAGGCAGATATCCGCGCGGCCGGCGATCTCGGCTACCGGATAAAGCTGCTCGGCGTCGCCCAACGCACGGAAAGCGGGATCGAACAGCGCGTGCACCCGACCATGGTGCCGACGGCCTCGGTCATCGCGCAGGTGCACGGCGTCACCAATGCGGTGGCCATCGAAACCGATATTCTTGGCGAGCTTTTGCTCTCCGGTCCCGGTGCCGGCGGTAACGCCACCGCATCGGCAGTGGTTGGCGACATTGCCGACATCGCCAAGAGCCGGCCCGGTTTCCAGCACGGTCCGGTCTTCGGCCTGCCGGCGAAGGAATTGCGACCCTATAAGAAGGCACAGATGCGCAGCCATGCCGGCGGCTATTTCATCCGGCTGACCGTGCATGACCGCATCGGCGTCTTTGCCGCCATCGCCAAGCGCATGGCCGACAACGACATTTCTCTGGAATCGATCGTGCAGCACGCCGCCGGGCCGGACACCGCCCTGCAGAAGACGGTGATCCTCGTCACCCACGAGACGACGGAAGCGGCGGTCCGCAAGGCCGTCGACGGCATCACCAAGGACGACCATCTGACCGACAAGCCGCAGGTCATCCGCATCGAGCGGGCGGAATAGGAATTCTCCTTCTCCCAATCGATTGATATCGTTGCGTTTTCAAGAAAGACCCGCCCAGGTCTTGCTGTTGTCATGGAGCTTTGACACAACCGGCGCGCCTCTGGCGGGAGGCAATGTACCAACGAGGATTGTCCACCGATGAACGTTGCCCAGAACATCGTAGCCGGCCTTGACCGGATACTCACCATGGAGCTGGTGCGCGTCACCGAACGCGCCGCGGTTGCGGCGGCTAGATTGCGCGGACGCGGCGACGAAAAGGCCGCCGACCAGGTCGCAGTCGACGCCATGCGCGAGGAGCTCAACCGCCTCGCCATCAACGGCACGGTGGTGATCGGCGAAGGCGAGCGCGACGAGGCGCCGATGCTCTATATCGGCGAAGAAGTCGGTTCCGGCAAAGGCCCGGCGGTCGATATCGCGCTCGATCCGCTCGAAGGCACGACGATCTGTGCCAAGAACCTGCCCAATGCGCTGGCCGTCATCGCCATTGCGGAAAAGGGCAGCCTGCTGTTCGCGCCCGACGTCTATATGGACAAGATCGCCGTCGGCCCGGGCTATGCGGACGGCGTCATCGACATCGATGCCTCGCCGGCCGAAAACATCGCCAGCCTGGCCAGGGCCAAAGGCGTGCCGGTGCCGGAGATCACCGCCTGCATCCTCGATCGGCCGCGCCATGGCAGCCTGATTGAGGCCGTGCGCGCCACGGGCGCTGCGATCCGGCTGATCGGCGATGGTGACGTCGCCGGCGTCATCCACACCACCGATCCGGATGAAACCGGCATCGACATCTATCTCGGCACCGGCGGCGCCCCGGAGGGCGTGCTGGCGGCGGCAGCGTTGCGCTGCACCGGCGGCCAGATGCAGGGAAGGCTGATCCTCGACACGCCGCAAAAGGTGGCGCGCGCGGCAAGGATGGGCATCTTGGACCCGAAGCGGGTTTACCGCACGCAAGACATGGCGCGCGGTGACGTGCTGTTTGCGGCAACCGGCGTGACCGACGGCAACATGCTGGCCGGCGTCAAGTTCGGCCGCAATTCCATCACCACGCATACGATCGTGCTGCGCTCGTCGTCGCGCACCGTTCGCGAGATCAAGGCAAGGCACCAAGATCTGGAAAAGTTTTGATTCCCGACTCGGCTAGCCGTCGCATATTGTGAGAAATGACAATCCGCAGACGGCGCGTCGCATGACGGGCGAAAACCGTATCTTCCTCGATGTCAGGCAGTCGGCATCAGGTGTTTCCTGGGAGCACCGGCTGACCGAGCGGCAGGACATGACCGCGCTTGCGATAGCGCAAGGCTATGGCGTGCCGGACATCGTCGCGCGCGTCCTTGCCGGGCGCGGCGTGACCGCCGAGCAGACCGAGCGGTTCCTTGATCCGACCATCCGCGATCTTTTGCCGGACCCGGCTTCGCTGACCGACATGGGCAAGGCAGCCGCCCGCATCGCTGAAGCGATCGTGACCGGGGAAAGAGTGGCGATCTTCGGCGACTACGACGTCGACGGCGCGGCCTCATCGGCGCTGCTCAAGCGGTTTCTCACGCATTTCTCCGTGCCAGCGGAGATCTACATACCGGACCGCATCTTCGAGGGGTACGGACCCAATCCGGAAGCCATGCGCGAACTTGTCTCGCGTGGCGCGACGCTGATCGTCACCGTCGACTGCGGCACCAACAGCGCCGTCTCGATCGACGCGGCGAAGGCTGCCGGCGCCGATGTCGTGGTGCTCGATCATCATCAGCTCGGCGGTCCGTTGCCGGCGGCAGAGGCGGTCGTCAATCCCAATCGCGAGGACGACCTTTCGGGGCAGGGCCATCTTTGTGCCGCCGGCGTCGTCTTCCTGGCTCTGGTGCAGACGGCGAGGATCCTGCGTGGCCGGTTACCGGATGCCGCACCGCCGGACCTGCTTGGTCTGCTGGACCTCGTGGCCTTGGCGACCGTTTGCGACGTGGTGCCGCTGACCGGCGTCAACCGCGCCTTCGTGGTCAAGGGGTTGCAGATGGCGCGCCAGCAGAGGAACGAGGGGTTAGCTGCGTTGGCGCGGGTCTCGCGCATCGGCGAGCCGGTCAACACCTTCCATCTGGCCTATCTGATCGGCCCGCGCATCAATGCAGGCGGGCGCATCGGCGACGCAGCACTCGGCAGCCGCCTGCTCGCCACCGACGATCCCGTCGAGGCCCGCACCATCGCCGAGACGCTGGACCGGCTCAATCAGGAGCGGCAGCAGATGGAATTGGAAATGCTGGCCGCGGCACGAGTCGAGGCCGATGCCGAGCTTGCCGGCGGCAATGGGCCGGCCATCGTCGTCACCGCCAGCTCCAATTGGCATCCGGGCATCGTCGGCCTGCTGGCGTCGCGGCTCAAGGATCATGCGCGCCGGCCCGCCTTTGCCATCGCCTTCAACGCCAATGGCGTCGGCACGGGTTCGGGCCGTTCGGTGTCCGGCTTCGATCTCGGCCGGCTGGTGCGCGAGGCCGCCATTGCCGGGCTGATCGTCAAAGGCGGCGGCCATGGCATGGCGGCCGGCATCACGGTGGAGCGGGCGAAACTTGGCGCGCTCAGGGCCTTCTTCGAGGAACGAGCGGCGGCCGACGTGTTTCGGCTGCAGGGCGAGGAGAGCCTGGCGATCGACGGTGCGCTGGCCGCCGAGGGTGCGACGCTCGGCCTGCTCGATGCGCTGGAGAAAGCCGGCCCGTTCGGCGCCGGGCATATCCCGCCGGTCTTCGCGCTGCCGCGCCATCGTCTTGCCGATGCGAGGCTGGTCGGCACCAATCACATTCGCGCCGAGTTGCAGTCGGAAAGCGGCGGCCGGATCCAGGCGATCGCCTTTCGCGCCGTCGATACGGCGCTCGGCGAATTCCTGTTCACGAACAAGGGCAAACCGGTGCACGTCGCCGGTTCGCTGTCGGGCAATCACTGGAACGGCAACCGCACGGTGCAGTTCCGCATCGTCGATGCCGCACGTGCCTGAGAGCGGTTTTCGCTTTTGCTGCGCAGACCTTCAGTAAAAATCGCGGTTTAGGCCAGAACCGTCTGCAGCCGGGCCAGCTCGCCGATCTGGGCCACCGTAACCTGATAGCCGATGCGGATCGCCTCGTCGGCGCGGTGGAATTCGGTCAGGCCGATATGGCTGAGCTTAGGCTGCAGCGACATATCCGGCGGGTCGCCGGCAAGCCGCGCACGCGAAATGCGGTCCTGGATGATGTTGAACGCTTCGACCATAACGCCGGTGATGCCGAGCCGTGTTTGGTACTGGTGCCCTGCATCGACCAGGCCGGGCCTTGGCGCATCCTTTTCGACGACCAGTTCGCCGGCGCTGTGCTTGATAACGGCGGCGCGGCCGAACAGATCATAGTGAAGGTTTACTGCGACCACGAGGGGCTGCTCGTAGGCGCGACAAACCGAGACCGGAACCGGATTGACCAGCGCGCCGTCGACCAGCACGCGGCCGTTGCAAATGACCGGTTCGAACACGCCGGGCAGTGCATAGGACGCGCGCATAGCGGTGATCAGCGAACCGCCCGACAGCCAGATTTCATGGCCGGTGCGGATTTCCGAGGTGACACAAACGAATGGTTTCGACAAATCCTCGAAACGGATGCCGGCCATATGCTCGCGCAGCCGTGCGTCGAGCTTCATGCCGCCGAACAGGCCGCTGCCGCGCAGATTGAGATCGAGAAGACCAAAAATGCGGCGCTTGGTCAGGCTTCTGGCGAATTCTTCCAGCTCATCCAGCTTGCCGGCAAGATAGCAGCCGCCGACCAGCGCGCCGATCGAGGTGCCGGCGATCATCGACACTTCGATGCCGGCTTCGTCGAGCGCGCGCAGCACGCCGATATGGGCCCAGCCGCGCGCGCAGCCGCCGCCCAATGCCAGCGAAATGCCTGTTTTCTTGGCGGGGTTCGTTTCAGATACGCCGGCGGACGACGACAGGCCATTGGCCTCTCGAACATCCGGTCTGTTGAGCGATGACGCCCATTCGAGCATCACAATCTCCCTTGTCCCACGGCCAACATACAGTCTGGCCGTATCGAAATCATGAATATACGAGGCTGCAGTTCGGCGAATGGTTCATATGGATGGTTCGCGGGGCTTTCGATACGTTTCTTTCGCATCGAACAGCGGCTTGCTGCCGTCGCTGGCAAGCGTCCCCTTGCCGTCGATCAGTCCCACCGTCCGATAAAAGCAGGAACGCCGGCCGGTGTGGCAGGTTGCGTGGTGGCCCATCACTTTGACGCGCAACCATATGGCATCCTGGTCACAATCCGTGATCATCTCGACGACGTTCTGGACATTCCCGGACGTTTCGCCCTTCTTCCACAGAGCGCTGCGCGAGCGCGACCAGTAGTGGGCGATGCCGGTTTCCAGCGTCAGCGCAAGCGCCTCGGCGTTCATATGCGCGACCATCAGCAGCATGCCGTCTTCGGCATCGGTGACGACGACGGTGACGAGACCGCTGGCATCGAAGCGCGGCGAAAAAGCCGTGCTTTCTTCCAGTGCTTTCTTGTCTGATGGAGCTTTCGGGAATTTCAGTGCCGACATCGCCGGTCCTTGTTTTGTGCGACCGGCGAGGCTCGTTCAGCCCCTGCCGCCGCGCACCATGGTGACGAAACGGACCTGTTCCTCGGGGGTGTCCTTGAAGACGCCGGTGAAGGTCGAAGTCAGCGTAGTGGAGCCCTCCTTGCGGATGCCGCGCATGGCCATACACATATGCTCGGCTTCTAGCATGACGGCCACGCCGCGCGGATTGAGCACGTCCTGGATGACGCCGGCGATCTGTGCGGTCATGGCTTCCTGGGTCTGCAGGCGCTGGGCGAAGATATCGACGACGCGCGCGATCTTGGACAGGCCGACAACCTTGCCGTCCGGCAGATAGCCGACATGCGCCTTGCCGATGATCGGTACCATGTGGTGCTCGCAATGCGAATGGAATGTTATATCCTTGACGAGGACAAGGTCGTCATAGCCGGCGACTTCCTCGAAGGTGCGGCCGAGTTCCTCGGCCGGGCACTTGTCGTAGCCGCCGAACATTTCGCGATAGGCCTTCACCACACGCTTTGGCGTATCGACCAGGCCCTCCCGGTCCGGATTATCGCCGGTCCAGCGCAACAGCGTGCGAACCGCGGCCTCGGCTTCGGCCTCGGTCGGCCGATCGGTGACCGGCTTTTCCATATAGGCGGACGGGGGCATGAATTTCTTGATGACGGCATCCATAAAGGCGTCTCCCGTAGTTCCCCTCTGAGGAGGAACGAGTTGAACGGACCACGACCTTTCGGGTGTTAGAAACGTGCCCTGTTTCCAGCCCGTAAGCGGCGTGAACTGATTTGAGCACGGACGAGGTTGTTGGTTACCTTGTCCATACCCGACTACCAGCATTATATATGATCGTGCCGAGCGAAAGGAAGACCGTCAGCGGCAATCGCTGTTCGCTTGGCGGCGACGGATTGGAAAAATATGATCGACGACGTCTACAATGCGAAAATTCTGGGATTCGCCGGGAATATCGCGCGGATCGGCCGGCTCGACCGTCCCGATGCAACCGCGCGCGCGCATTCCAAGCTGTGCGGCTCGACCGTGACCGTCGATCTGAAGATGGACGACGGCGTCGTCACCGATTTCGCCCATGACGTGAAGGCCTGCGCGCTTGGCCAGGCGTCGTCCTCGATCATGGCGCAACATGTCGTTGGCGCCAGCGCGAACGAGTTGCGCGCGGTGCGCGAGACAATGCTGAAGATGCTGAAGGAAAACGGCGCGCCGCCCGAAGGCCGCTTCGCCGACCTCAGATATCTCGAACCGGTGCGCGACTATAAGGCGCGCCATGCCTCGACCATGCTGACCTTCGATGCGGTGGTCGACGCGATCGGCCAGATCGAGAAGAAGCGCGCCGAACAGGCGGCTTAGCCGTCAAATGGCTACGGATCACACGCACCAGCATCAGAGGCCGCGATACACGCGCAACTGGCCTGGCCCGTGGCGCAAGACGCCCGGCCGAATCCTCGGCACGTCGCTCGTGCGCTTTTATCAACTGACGCTGTCCGGCTTTGTCGGCAATTCCTGCCGGCATCTGCCGACCTGTTCCGAATACGCACATGAGGCAATTGCCCGCCACGGGCTGTGGGCCGGCGGCTGGATGGGGTTTTTCCGCGTGCTGCGCTGCGGGCCGGGCGGAACGCACGGCATTGATCGTGTGCCGGATGTGCTGGCCGATCGCTATGTCTGGTTCACGCCCTGGCGGTACTGGCGGATCGGAAAAAAACGCAGTGACCCGGAAAGCTGATCGCGGTAGAGGGGCTCGGTAATCGGGCAGATCTTTACGACTTGCTAACCTTAACCCGATGTTGCGCATTTGAGACAAAATCGAGACAAGACGCCTCGCTAAGCCGTTCCTGACATGCCTCAGGAGAGATTGCCAAATGCGCCAGATAGACCGCCGTCCATTCGTTTTCGCATTGGTTCTCTACCTTCTGGCTTGGCTGTTGGGTTTTCCGATCCGTGCTCAATCCGCGCCGCTGAAGGACGTTGAATGCACGCTGATCCTGGATGCTGCAAGCGGCGAAACGCTGTATCAGCAAGGGGTCTGTGACCAGCGCTTCAGTCCTGCCTCGACATTCAAGGTTCCCTTGTCGCTGATCGGCTACGACGCGAGG
>NZ_RZSU01000129.1:0-16312 GCF_003997585.1 Mesorhizobium sp. M5C.F.Cr.IN.023.01.1.1
CCACAGCACCGCGCGATAGGGCAGGCCCTTGGCGCGGGCGGTGCGGATATAGTCCTCGTTCAGCACTTCGATCAGCGCCGAGCGGGTGACGCGGGCGAGGATCGCGGCTTGCGGCAGAGCGAGCGCGATCGCCGGCAGGACCAGCGATTTCAGCGCCGGCCAGACGCCCGCGCTCCAACCTGGAAAACCGCCGGCCGGCACCAGCCGCAGCCAAACCGCAAACAGGTAGATCAGCATCAGCGCAAACCAGAAGTTCGGCACGGCGACGCCAAGCTGGGCGGCGCCCATCGCAATCGTGTCGCCGGCCCGTCCGTGCCTGCCGGCGGAAAACAGCCCGACCGGAATGGCAATGATGGTGGACAGCGCCAGCGCGATCAGCGCCAGCGGCAGCGAGACGACGACGCGCTCGCGGACCAGCTCGATGACCGGCACCGAATAGGTGTAGGAACGGCCGAAATCGAGGCTCAGCAAGCCGCCGGCCCAGTGCAGATAGCGCAGAGCGAGGGGCGCGTTGAGGCCCATCTGGTTGCGCAGCAGCTCGACCTGGTCGGCGCTGGCGTTCATGCCAAGCATCAGCCGCGCCGGGTCACCGGGAATGATCTCCAGCACGGCGAAGACCACCATCGAGGCCAGAATCAGCGTGACGACGGCGATGGCAAGACGCTTGAGAAGATAGGTGGTCATGGGAGGAGGACCGTTGCGCTGCCTCACTCCGTCCACTTCACCTTAGTCAGGTCGTTGGCCTGGATCGGGGCGTTTTCCCAAAAACCTTCGAGCTTGGCGTCCCAAACGCCGGCTTTCGGCAGTTCGTAGAGGAAGCCGACCACGGCGTCGTCGGCCAATATCTTCTGCGCCTCGCCGAGCAGCGTCATGCGATTGGCCTCATCGGAGGTGAGGTTCAGATCGGCGATGATCTTGTCGAAGGTCGGGTTGTTGTAGTTGAAGTAGTAATCCTTGCGCGAATAGATATCGATGTCGTTGGGCTCGGTGTGGGAGACGATGGTCAGGTCGTAATCCTTCTTGGTGAAGACCTGGTCCAGCCACTGCGCCCATTCCACGGGCACGATCTGCAAATCGATGCCGACATTGCGAAGCTGCGACGCGATGATCTCGCCGCCAAGCCGCGCATAGGGGGGCGGCGGCAGTTTCAGCGTCGCCTTGAAGCCGTTCTCCAGACCGGCTTCCTTCAGCAGTTCCCTGGCCTTCTCGACGTTGTGCGGATAGAGGCCGGTGAGGTCGACATAGGCCTTGTTGGCGGGCGACATGTGCGAGCCGATCGGCACGCCAAGGCCGGCCGAGGCGCCGTCGATGATCGCCTTGCGGTCGAGTGCAAACGAAATCGCCTGCCTGACCTGCAGCTTGTCGAAGGGCGGTTTCTTGTTGTTGATCGAGAGAATGGTTTCACCCTCGGTCGCGCCGATCACCACCTTGAAGCGCGGGTCGTCCTTGACCTGGGCGACACTGTCGGGATCGGGGAAGAAGGGAAAGGCCTGGACGTCGCCGGAAAGCAGCGCCGGTATCGCGGCGGCGGCATCGGGAACGATGCGGAACTCCGCCTTGTCGAGGGACACCGGGGCGCCCCAGTAAGTATCGGACTTGATCAGCGTGATCGATGAGCCCTTGGCCCAGTTCTGGAACCTGAACGGGCCGGTGCCGACAGGCTTTTCCTTGTTGGTGTCGGCTGTCTCCGGCGCGACGATGACCGCGTCGCCCCAGCCCATATTGTAGAGGAAGGAACTTTGCGGGTTGTTCAGCGCGATCCTGACCGTCGCCGGATCGACCACCTCGACCGTATCGATGGCGGCGAACAGGCCCTTTTGTGCGTTGACGGAGTTGTCGGCACGGGCGCGGTCGAGTGAGAATTTCACGTCGTCGGCATTGAAGTCGGTGCCGTCATGGAACTTGACACCGGTATGCAGCTTGAAGGTGTAGACCTTGCCGTCGTCGGAAATGGCCCAGCTTTCGGCGAGATCCGGCAGCACCTCGCCGTTCGGACCGATGCGGGTCAGCCCCTCGAACACATTGGCGTAAAGCACTTCGTCGATCGCCGCCGCAGCACCCGCGGTCGGGTCGAGATGCGGAGGTTCGAGCGTGATGCCAATGACCAGATCGGTCCGCACGGCAAATGCCGATGTTCCGGCAGCCAGCACCAGGCCCGCAGCGGTGAGAATGGTTTTCCACAATTTCATCGTGCAACTCCGATATGCTCAAAAAAAATGCTCAAAACCCGGTGGATAGAAGCGTGATTTCGCCAAGGAGTAAATTGCGTTTCGTGCTTTCCGGCAGCGCAGGCAGGAATGTTTTTCCGTTAGCGGCTAGCTCAAGCGATTGAAGCTTGCGCCGTCGCTGCCGGACTACCGTGCGCCTGCGCCCCTGAGCAGTATGTTCAGCCCGATCGCCATCACCTTGGCAGATTCTACCATGTCCGATATCCCGACCCATTCGTCGGGCCTATGGGCGAGGTCGAGAATGCCCGGGCCATAGGCAATGCAGTCGTAGATGTGGCCGATGCGGGCAATGTGCTTCTGGTCGTAGGTGCCGGGCGAAATCACGTAGTCTGGCTCGCGGTCGAATATCTCCATGACGCCTTGCGCCACCGCCTTCACCACCGGCGCATCGCGCTCCGTCATCAGCGGCAGCACCTCCATGAGATCGCGGATCTCGTAATCGAATTTTTTGCGCTCGCGCTTCAGCCGGTCGAGGATATCAGTGACCTCGCTTTTGACCGTGCTGATATCCTCTTCGAGCAGGAAGCGGCGGTCGATGGTCAGCCGGCAGGAAGCGGGCACGTTGGGCGAGGGCAGGCCGGGCCGGAAATCCTCCGTCTGGCCGCCATGGATCGAGTTGATGTTCATGGTCGATCGCTTTGCCCCTTCGGGCACGACCGGCATGCGCGTGACCTTGCCGTCAAGCGCCGGGAACAGTTCCTCCTCGAAAGCCCATAGCACGGCGCCCATATGGCGCACCGCATTGTCGCCGAGGAACGGCATCGAGCCGTGCGCGATCTCGCCCTTGGTCTCGATCTCCGCCCACCACACGCCGCGATGGCCAAGGCAGATGCGGTCCTTGTTCAACGGTTCGGGGATGATGACGTGGTCGACCTTCGGCTTGGAGAAATAGCCGAGTTTTGCCAGATGGGCGACGCCGCCAAAGCCGCCGGACTCCTCGTCGACCGTACCTGATATTTCGATGGCGCCCGGAAAATCGGGGAAGACCTCCATGAACGCCTCGGCGGCGATGATCGAGGAGGCCAAGCCGCCCTTCATGTCGCAGGCGCCGCGGCCATAGACCTTGCCATCCCTGACAATGCCGGCGAAGGGATCGAGGCTCCAGCCGTCGCCGGCTTCGACCACGTCGATATGCGAGTTGAAATGCACGCAGGCACCGGGCGAGCGGCCATCGAAGCGGGCGACGACATTGACGCGCGGGTAGCGGTCGGTGTCGCCGGGCGTGCCTTCGGCGCGGATGAACTCGACTTCGAAACCGCGTTTCTTCAGCCGCGCTCCGACGTATTCGGCGCATGGCCGATAGGCTTCCCCTGGCGGATTGATGGTCGGAAAACGGATCAGATCCGCGGCCAGCGCGACCAGGTCGTCGACCCGATCATCGACTGCTTTCAGGAGCTGTTCGTTCATTTCGTTCATTCGGCGAATTGAGCAGCCAACGATGCGGTTTGGCAAGCCTGTTAGCGGACCGCGCCGCTGCTGCGTGTTGTTGCGGCAACTATCGCGGGAAATCGTTCAAATTCGCTGCTTTGGATTGGCGAATTCGTCAAGGAGTATGTGGTTACCTCACTTGCCATTTAAAAAATCAAGAATAGCGTGATGGCAGGCAGGCAAGGGCAATCAAAGGGGTTTGATCGCATGAAAAAGACCGTTCTCATGGCAGCGTTACTGGTAACGATGCTGTTCGGTTCTTCGGTCGAGGGCTGGGCAGCCAAGCTGGTTGCAAGGATCGACGTGTCATCCCAGACGATGACTGTAAGATACGGTCAGGCGGTTTACCGATGGCGCGTATCCACGGCGCGCAAAGGTTATATCACGCCGCGCGGCAGCTACCGGCCGCAACGAACGGCACGGATGTGGTATTCGCGCAAATACGACATGTCGCCGATGCCTCATTCGGTGTTCTACCGCGGCGGCTATGCCATCCATGGCACGGGCGCGGTGAAGTCTCTCGGGCGCCCCGCGTCGCATGGCTGCGTGCGGCTGCACCCCGCCAATGCCGCCGCCTTCTATTCGATGGTGAGGCAAGCTGGCTTCCGCAACACGCGGATCGTCGTGACCAACTAACTTTAGGTGGTTGCAAGCTCGCGGTTCTTACAAGAAGTCAGAACGGGCGCTTGTGTAGCGACGGCTTTCCGCTCTGAACCAATTCGTCGGGGAAAGTGGGAGCGCTATTTACGTGGGCGAGCTTTGGGCAGAATATGCCGGGTGGGAGGAAGCATTCGGAATCCCTGAATAATGCGCCTGAACGGCTTCCGACCGTTGGTTGCAAGGGAGGATAATCATGAAACGTATTTTCTCGCTCGCGGCGGGTGCCGCGGCGTTATCGCTCGGCGTATCGAACGCCTACGCACAATCGGGCGGCGTCGATAAGGCGGTCGGCGGCTACAGCTTCGAAGAAGCCGCAAAGGAGGCCCCCGGTACCAAGGACTTCCATTCGGCCGATGGTCACCTCACTTTCGCTATCGTGACACACACTGCCGGCAATGGTTTCTTCGATCCGGTCTACGTCGGCGCGACCGTCGCCGGCAACCTGATCGGCGCCAAGGTCCTGCTGCTCGGCTCGGAATCGCCGACCGACGACCCTGCCCGCGAGATCGAAATCCTGAACCAGATTGTGCAGGATCCGACGATCGACGGGCTGATCATGACAACGCCCCAGGTCGGCGCCTATAACGACATCGTCAAGGCCGCCGAGGCGAAGGGCATACCGGTCGCTACGACCAATTCCTTTGACGGCACGCTCCTCAACCGCAGCGGCATCGGCCACACCGGCCAGGACGCCTCCGCTGCCGCAATCGCCGGCGAGGCGCTCGTCAAGTGCCTCGCCGACAAGGGTATCGAGAAGGGTTCGATCGTCCTGCCGTCGTCGACCGCAATGGGCAACATCGAGGTGAACAACCGCGTCACTTCGGCTTTCAACGCCATCGTCAAGGGCTTGAAGGATGCCGGCAAGCTTGATGCCTTCAAGGTCGACGCGGGTCCGGAGAACACCGGTATCGACACCAATCCGAATGACCCGGTGAACGGCATCGTGACGCTGTTCGAATCGCGAGGCGACGTCGTTGGCGCGTTCGCCGGCAACAACGTGTTCACGCCGGCGCTTGCCAAGGCCGTCGCTCAGACCGGACTGACCGGCAAGATCTGCGCCTACGGTTTCGACCTGGGCCCGGCCCAGCAGGATGCGATGAAGAGCGGCGATCTGACCGGCGCGCTCGGGCAGCAGCCCTTCTTGCAGGGCTTCTGGCCGGTCATGCAGCTCTATCTGGAGATCGATCGCGGTATCGCGGCGGCCAACCTCGACACACGTGCCCAACTGGTGACGAAGGAGACCGTCGAGGACGTCGGCAAGCGCTTCGAGAACTGAGTCCGCTCGGAAGGTCTGAAATCATTGCGGGAGGGCGCAAGCTCTCCCGCAATGCGGCAGCAGGGAAATCGACCAGAAGAGACCATGGCGCTTACCGCGACCACATCACTCGGCCGTGCGCCGTCCCAGATCGTCGGCGGCTGGGAGGTGGGGCTCGTTACCTTGCTTTTGCTGCTCTATCTCGGCGGCGCTCTCGTCAATCCCGCGTTCTTCGGGTCAACAGGGGCGTTTCACTCGCTGCTCCGCGACACCTCGCGGGTTGCCATCATCGCGGTCGGAGTGACCTTCGTCATCGTCAACAAGGACCTCGATCTTTCGGTCGGTTCAACTTACGGCCTAGTCGCTGTCGTCTTCGCCAGGCTGTTCGCGCCGAGCTTCCTTGACCTCGGCGTCGTCACGTCGGTGATCCTCTGCGTGCTTCTCAGTGTGTTGATCGGTCTCGTCAATGGCGTGCTCGTCACCATCCTGAAAGTGCCTGCATTCATCGCCACCCTGACGATACTTTTCATCGGCCGCGGCTTCGTGCTGGCGCTCACTCACGGCCAGGCGATCTACTATCCTGCCAAGGCGACCGGCTATCCGCTTTTTTTTCACCTCGGCGAGACTAACTTCCTCGGCTTCAACAACCAGATTGTGATCTTCGTCGTTGTCGCCGTGATCGGCGCCTATGTGCTCGCCAAGACGCGCTGGGGCTACGAGACCTTCGCCACCGGCGGCAACGAACAGGCGGCGTCCTATGCCGGCATCCCGACCAACTGGGTGCGCATCCGAGCCTACCTGATCTCCTCGCTCTGCGCGGCGCTAGCCGGCCTGATGTCAGCTGCCCAGGACAAGGGCGTGACGCCCCTCTACGGCGTCAGTGGTGAGCTGATCGTCATTGCCGCCGTGATCATCGGCGGCGCCTCGATCCTCGGCGGCCGCGGCCGGGTCGCCGGATCCTGCCTTGGCGCCCTGCTGGTAGTGCTGCTCGACAAGGTGTTACGCGAGGGCTGGCCGATCACGCGCACCATCAAGATCGGCGACGAGGAGATCACGGTCAACGCCGTCTTCTCGCTGCCGGTCGGCGCGGTGCCGGTGTTCCTCGGACTGCTGCTCGTCGTCGCGGTGCTCATCGAGCCCTATCTCATCCGCCGCCAGGTGGCAGGGCGCCTCTGGGCCTGGCTCCGCGGCCGGCCGCCGCCACCGGCTTACGAGATCGGCGGCATCGCGATCGAGGGAGTGCAGACCAAGGGCGCAATGGCGACCGACATGGCGCTGTCGGCCACCGGGTTCGGCAAGTTCCTCGCCCGGCGCGACGCGCTCGCCATCATCCTGACCGTGCTCCTGTGGCTGACCGGCCTTGCGCTCCGACCGGACTACTGGTGGAACCTGTCCAACAGCTTCGCGATCCTGCTCAACTACACTGAGCTTGCGCTGATCACCATCGGGCTCACCTACGTCATCGCCGCCGGCGATATCGATCTCTCTGTCGGGGCGGTGCTCGC
Source organism: Mesorhizobium sp. M5C.F.Cr.IN.023.01.1.1 (assembly GCF_003997585.1). Lineage (NCBI taxonomy): Bacteria > Pseudomonadati > Pseudomonadota > Alphaproteobacteria > Hyphomicrobiales > Phyllobacteriaceae > Mesorhizobium > Mesorhizobium sp. M5C.F.Cr.IN.023.01.1.1. The sequence continues at coordinate 7,077 of NZ_RZSU01000129.1, forward strand.
CCTCGCCGGCAGCACCGCCGCCTATTTTCTCAAGGTTCTCGGCGCCGACCCCGTGACCGCGGTGGCGATGGGCCTGCTCGCGGGCATGTGCGCCGGCCTCATCAACGCGATCGTCACCGTCGGCTTCAAGTTGCCGGCCTTCATCGCCACACTCGGCATGTTCTACATCGCCCGCGGCCTCGCCGCCTGGTTCGTCGCCGGGCAGCAGCTCACCGGCTGGCCCGAGGGCTACAACCTGCTTGGCCGCAAGGTGAACGACATCCTGCTGCACTACCGCATCTCGCTGCCGGACGGGCTGCTGCGCTCGATCGCGGAGGTGGTGAGCGTCCAGACCATCTGGATGCTGTTCGTCGCCGTCATTGCCGGCGTCGTGCTCGCCTATATGCCGTTCGGGCAGAAGGTCTATGCGACCGGCGGCAACATTCGCGCCGCCGCCTATGCCGGGATCAACACCAACCGGGTGCGGTTCCTCGCGCTTATGCTGGCGGCGCTCTGCGCGACAATGGCCGGGATCATCAACGTCGCCTACTTCCGCAGCTTCAACCCGGTGGCCGGCCAGTTCCGCGAGCTCGACGCCATCGCTTCGGTGATCATCGGCGGCGGTTCGATCTTCGGCGGCTACGGCACCGTGATCGGGGCGCTCGCCGGGGCGGCGGTGATCACCCTGATCCGGGCGCTGCTGCAGCTCAACGTCCAGGGCTTCACCATGCCGCAGCACTGGATCAACGTCTTCATCGGCGGCATCCTGATCGTGGCGGTGCTGATCGACATCTGGGTGCGCCAGGCCAACATCTTCGGCCGCCTGCGGGCGCGCCTCGCACGGCGCACAAGAACGGCGGAGACCACCCATGCGTGACCCGACCATGCCTGCACCGATCGTAGAAATGCGGGGCATCGAAAAAGCCTTCGGTGCGGTGCAGGCGCTCCGCAGCGTCGACCTCGTGCTCTATCCCGGCGAGATCCTGGGCCTCGTCGGCGACAACTCGGCCGGCAAATCGACGCTGATGAAGATCCTGACCGGTGCCTACCAGCGCGACGCGGGCGAGGCTTTCGTCGCCGGGCAGCCAGTGCACTTCAAGAGCCCGCACGAAAGCCGCGACGCCGGCATCGAGATGATCTACCAGGATTTCGCTCTTTGCGGGAATATGGATGTCGGTCAGAACATCTTTCTTGGCCGTTGGCCGCGCAAGGGCCTTTTCGTCAATCGGGCGGAAAATGTACGCGGAAGCCGACAGCGTGCTGAAGCGGCTCAAGGTCGACGTGAACTCCGTCTATCAAAAGGTCGAGAGCCTGTCAGGCGGACGCCAGCAATCTGTGGCGATTGCCCGCGCTATCTCCTTCCAGCCGCGCGTGGTGATCCTCGACGAGCCGACCGCCAATCTCTCGGTGATGGCGACCGAGCGGCTGCTCGAGACCATGCTGGAACTGAAAAAGCAGGGCGTTGCCCAGATCATCATCTCGCACCGCCTCGTTGACATTTTCGCTGTGGGCGACCGCGTGATGGTGCTGAAACGCGGCGAGAACGTCGGCGATCGTTACATCAAAAACACCGACGAGCATGAGGTCCTGGAGATCATCGTCTCCGGCACGCGAGAGCACGCACTTACGGCCGATGAGGCGAGGCTTTGACCGATCGGTTCACTTTTCTCCAGGCGTGGCTGTCAAACAGCCCTTTCATTTCGGACGTGCTTAAGGATTGGCGGTGAAACTTGCCGCGCCGAAAGACCGAAACTTGAAACAAGGCCGCCATCGAGCGATCCGGCCGAAACAAAAAACCCGCCTCAGCGGGCGGGTCGTTGGCGCAGATCGGCATTATGCTTAAATTCCTAGCATAACTGCCGTCACCTGTCAAGCCGACTCTACCCACAGTTGCAGGGCAATCGCTTCACACCTGCGCTGCCTCTCATTGTCCTGCCGCTCAGGCGGCTTCGCCGCGCTGTCTCGCCCGTTGACGCTTTCTGCGCGGACCGCTGATCTCCCACCTTTTGTGGAACCACATCCACTGGCCTGGATCCTCGCGCACCCAGCGCTCGACCACGTCGTTGAGCAGCTGGGTGGTGCCGTGGACGTCGACACTGCCGCCGGCGGTGCGCGGCAAGGTCAGTTTGTCCTCGATCTCGAGCCGGAAGCGGTTGCCCGGCAAGCGCACGCAGCGCGCCGGATAGACATCGCAATCATAGTGCCGCGCCAGGGTGCCCAGAACCCGGTTGCTCTCGCATGGGCGGCCGAAGAATGTCGTTTCGAGCCCGCTCGAGAATTTCTGGTCGACGAGCACGCCGATATTGCCGCCTTTCTCCAGAATGGCCGCCAGCGCGAATGAAGCGCCGGTCGAGGAGGGCAGAAGCGACCCCATGGTCGAGCGGCGAGTCGAGAGGATGTAGTCGGCAAGGTAAGGGTTGTTGGGCGGGCGAAACAGCGCCGTGATGTTCATGCCGAAAGTGGCTGCCGCCACCGGAAGCAGTTCGAAGTTGCCGAGATGCCCCGTGAAGATGATATGCGGTTTTTGCTCGCCGGCGATCTCGACGAAATGATCGACGCCGCGGACCTCGACGCGCCCCGGTTTCGTCGCGTTGGGATCATAGTCGAACAGGGCGTCGAGAAAGACGTACTCCGCGGCGAGGCGAGCCATGTTGCCCCACATGTCGGACGCGATGGCCTGGATCTCGCTGTCGCTCTTTTCCGGGTAGGCGTTGCGCAGATTGGCGATGGCGACGTTGTGGCGTCCCACCCACGGACCAATGCGGCGGGCGGCTCGGTCGGCGAAATTGAGCGCGCTGTCGACCGGCAGCAGACGCAGCAGCCAAATTATCGTCATCGCGGCGCGCGCAAGCAGCCAGTAGTTGAACTGGCGCAGCCGCCTGCCGTGGCGGAACGCCAAGTCCCTGCGGTGCTTCTTGAAGGCGTTGCCGACCATTCCTAGCCCATGATGTTTTTATGGTCAGCCGACGCGCAGGATGATCTTGCCGAACACGTCGCGACCTTCCATGCGCTTCAGGGCGGCGTCGATGCCGTCGAAGCCGACTTCGGTGTCGATAACCGGAGAAACCAGCCCCGCCGCCATTTTCTGCATGGCGTCGGCCATGTTTTGCATACGGCAGCCGAAGGAGCCGAGCAGCTTCAGCTGCTGCTGGAACAATTGCATCAGGTTGATCTGCGTCGACACGCCCGAGGTCGAGCCGCAGGTCACCAGGCGACCGCCGCGTTTCAGGCACAGCATCGAGGCGGCAAAGGTGTCGGCGCCGACATGCTCGAAGACGACATCGACGCCCTTCTTTTTCGTCAGTTTGCGCACGATGCCTTCGAAACGGTCCTCGCGATAGTTGATGACGTGGTCGGCGCCAAGCGCCTTCGCCTTGTCGATCTTGTCGTTCGAGCCGACCGTGGTGATCACAGTGCAGCCCATTTTCTTTGCCAGCTGGATCGCGGCGGAGCCGATGCCCGAGCCGCCGGCATGGATAAGGATGATCTCCCCGGGCTGCAACCTGGCATTGTCGAACAGCATGTGTTCGACCGTGCCGAAGGTGACGGGCGCGACGGCCGCGCCAATGTCCGTCACGCCGGGCGGGGCGGGGACCAGCAGGCGCGCCGGCAGGTTGATCTTCTCTTGCGCAAAGCCATCGAGATGGAAGCCGTGAACGCCCGAGACATGCTCGCATAGATTGTCGCGGCCTTCGCGGCAGGCACGGCAAAGCCCGCAGGTGCGCGCGCCGTAGATCGACACAAGCTGTCCGGGTACAAGGCTGGAGACGCCGGGGCCGACCGCCTCGACCTCGCCGGAAGCTTCGGCGCCGACGACCAGCGGCAGCTTGCGCTTGGCGAAGGCCATGCCGCGCCAGCCCCAGACGTCGATATGATTGAGCGCCACGGCCTTGATGCGCAGCGTCACTTCGCCCAGCGCAGGCTGCGGCGGAGGCGGCAGGTCCACCGTTTCAAGGCGGCGGTCCTCGATAAGTTGCAATGCGCGCATTGAGCCTGTCGGTTCTGTTGAGCGGGAAAAGGCTCGCTTAGACTGGTTCCCGCGCCATGACAAGGCAGGTGTTCTGGCCGCCGAAGCCGAAGGAGTTCGACAGCACCGTGCCGACCTCGGCGTTGCGCTTCTTGTTCGGTACCACGTCGAGCACGATCGCCGGATCGGGATTGTCGTAATTGATGGTCGGCGGGATCACGCTCTCGCGCATGGTCATCAGCGAAAACGCGGCCTCGACGGCGCCAGCGGCCGACAGCGTGTGGCCGATCATCGACTTGTTCGACGAGATCGGCATCGAGGCGATCCGCTCGCCGAACACGGTCGACAGCGACAGATGCTCCATCTTGTCGTTTTCCGGCGTCGAGGTGCCATGAGCGTTGACATAATCGATCTCGTCCTCGCCCAAGCCGGCATCGGCGAGGGCGGCGCGAACGGCGGCGATCGCCGGCGAACCGTCCGGCTTCGAGCGGGTGCGGTGGAAATCGTCGGCCTTCTCGCCGCAGCCGCGCAGGATGCCGAGGATGGTCGCGCCGCGGGCCAGTGCGGCCTGCAGCGATTCCAGCACAAGCGCGCCCGAGCCCTCGGCCAGCACGAAGCCGTCGCGATCCTTGGAGAACGGCTTGGACGCCCTTTCGGGGATGTCGTTATGCGTGGAGAGCGCCGAAAGCAGGGAGAAACGGATCAGCGCCTCGGCCGTTGCCGAGCCGTCGGCGCCGATCGACAGCGCCCTGTCGCATTCGCCGCGGCGGATCGCCTCGACGCCGAGCTGGATCGAGGTGGCGCCCGAGGCGCAGGCCGTCGACAGCGTGATCGGCAGGCCGCGCGTCCCAAAACGGTCGGCGAGCCGGTCGGCGATCGAACCGAACTGGGTGGTTTCGAAAACATCGAGTTCCTTCAAGCCGCGCGCCACGCGAAGCAGCCGTTCGGCGCCGATGTCGTGCTTGTCGGAATTGTAGAGCGAAAAGCGCTCGCTCCAGTCGAGTTCGACGGGCGGCGAGGCGAGGAAAAGCGGCCCGCCGAAATCGCCCGAATCAAGGCCGGCTTCGGCCACGGCTTCCTGCGCGGCGATCTCGGCGAGATCGCAGGTAAGAAGGCTGGCGCCCTTGGAGCTCGACGGCAGGAAATCGACCATGCCGGAGATGCGGGTGTTCAGATGGTCAACCGGAAAGCGGGTGATCGGATGGATGCCGGACTTGCCCGCGGTGAGCGCTGCCCAATTGTCGGCCTTGCCGACACCCAGCGACGTCACCACGCCGATGCCGGTGACGGCGACGATCGGCCTGCCCATGTGGTCGTTCAGATTGGCCATGACTTGTCCCGGACCTTTAATCGGCGGCGTTGACCAACGCCAAGCCCTCGAATTGGTGATAGCCGACCGCCGTTGCAAGGACGGTCCTGGGAATGCCGTTGAACGGCTTCTCGGTGGCGGGGTCAAAAGCCGGGTAGGCGGCCTTGCGTTCGACAGCCAGTGCCGCCAGCGCCACGGCGAAGGGAAACTGTGCTTCCTTCATGTGGCCGGTCAGCGTCGAAAAGCCGCGTGCGGCAATCGCCGGATTGGCGTCGAGCGCCGATTTCTCGGCAGCAGTAGCGGTATGGGCACCCGAAGCGCCCGAAATCGTCAGCAACTCGCCGTTCGGCAATGCCGCCTGCCTGAGCAGCGCGGCAATCTCGGCATCGAGTTCGCCCTGCCGGCGTTTTGCGCGTCCGGATACGACCGGGCCGAGTTCGGCATAGATCTTTCGCCCGCGGCTGATCGCATGTTCGCGCTGTTCCAGGACGAGAAACGCGCCGCCTGATCCAGTCACCACGCCACCGCCGTCCAGGCCTTGTCTCTGCCAGACCGGCCTCCAGGGGCCGCGATGCAGATAGCCGGCCAGTTCATAGCCAAGCAGCATGTCGGAATGCTCGGTCTGGAAGGCGCCGCCGACCAGTATATGCGTCGACTGGCCGGAGCGGATGCGCGCGGCGGCCGTCTCGACGGCGGCGACGCCGGCACCTTCCTCGCCCATGAAGGTGCGCGACGAGCCGGTCACCTTGTGGACGATCGAGATGTTGCCGGCGAGCAGGTTGGAAAGCTGCGCCAGAAACAGCGTCGGCCGCAATTCGGTGGTCAGCTTCTCGTTGAGCAGGACGTCGCGGTCGTTGCGGTTTTCCGAAGCGGCGAGAATGTCGGCGTCGACGGTTTCGTCGCGCTCGCCGCCGCCGGCAGCCACCACCATGTCCATGGTCGTGCAGAGTTCGTCATTGCCCTTGATGCCGGCATCATCGAGCGCCATGCCGGCGGCGTAGGTGCCGAGCCTTTGCCAGGTTTCCATCTGCCGCTGGTCGCCGCGCTTGGCGATCTGCAGGTTCCAGTCGATCTCCGGCAGCGGGTGGATGGTGTAGGGCGAGAAGCGCGATGCTTCGAGCACGGGTTCCAGGCCTGGCTGGGCGAGTTTGCGCCAATGCGCATCCGAACCTTCGCCCAGCGAAGAGACAAGGCCGATGCCTGATATGACGACGTGGTGGGGGCTCATGGGCGGCTGTTGTGGGTCAGGTTTGAAGGCGCAACAAGATCGCGGGCTGAACCATTTCAGGCGTTCTTGGCCGCGACCAGAGCGTCGATCTTGGCGCACAGGTTCTTCATGACGAAGTAATCGTCGGTCGAGGCCTTGCCGTCGTTGACCTCTTGCGTCCACTTTTCCAGCGGCACCTTGATGCCGAATTCCTTGTCGATGGCAAAGACGATGTCGAGGAAGTCGAGGCTGTCGATGCCGAGATCGTCGATAGTGTGGCTTTCAGGGGTGATCGTGTCGATATCGATCTCACTGGTGTCGGCGATGATCTTGGCGACTTTGTCGAACGTGGTGGACAAGGGCTTTTCCTTCGGTTGCGGGCGGAATCTGTCCGCATGTGTTTGGGCGCTGTCTAATCGGTTTTTCCGAGCAGGAAAAGGGCCTGATACGCCGGCCGCAAATGGGGTGGCCGTTCTGCTAGGGCAATAGGGGTCGCAGGACCCTCCCGACGATATGCCGCAACCATCCCATCTCTGGTCATTGCGTGAAGGTGCTCAGGGCCTTGGCCGAACATCGCGACATGAGCCTGGGTGACGTCATCGAGGGCATCGTGCTTTCGAAGGCCAGACCCCGTTTTCCCCGGCGACTCTGGAAACGATCGGCCAATTGAAGCGCATCTGCGGGCCAGAGCTTGGCGCAGCGGACAGCCACGGTCTGGCGGAAACCGGCGGGAAGGGGACGACGAACCAACTTGAGCGCAGCCACAGCATCGTGCGTTCGGGGCCGGATGCTTTCCGGTGTAGCGAACGCGAACGTCCGTTCAAGGCAGCGAGCGGCGCGACCGAATTTGCCACAGCTGCGCACCTTGCCGATGTCGATCTCAACAGCGACGCGCAGTATCATCAACGTGGGAGAAGTAGAGAGACATTGACACGAGGTGCGAAAAAGCAACGCCAATACAGCTGATTAGTTACGACGTAGGTACTCTCGCAGATATGGTATTGGCCGTCCGGGGATTGCTGTACACGGTCCCGTGGGATGATAAAATTATGCGGCAAGTAAGTGTAACCACCGTCTATCCTGGACCGCACCGAAGACCGAGGTATCGCGCGGCAATCAGAGCCGCCGCAACACTTGAATTTCGTCTGTGGGTCAACTTTGTCTTCGTACCAATCGTGGGCGTTAGCGGTTGTTGCGGCGGCGATACACATTGCCGTGAAGATTAATCTTCGCATGGCATTCCTCAAGTGTTTTGGCAGTCGCTGCTCGTTCGAGCGTCTATGTATATTAGCGTTCCATTGAAAATACCATTGGCCACCGACTGACTAACGCAGCTCCAGCAAGCGACGCTCGCAACTGAAAGACCGGGGGTCACAGCTTCCCCTTCAACTTCTCCGAAGGAATGGCACAGATGGGTCGGAACCGGTATTCCGCTTAGGGTACCAGCGCCAGATTTTTACCACTAGCGAACGCTTCACCCGTCTCCAGCGCAGATTAGAAGGTGACGCGGCCGAGAACGCGCAGGCCGTCGCCTTGCAACTCGACGATCACGGCTTCGCCTTCGCGCGGCGAGATGCCGGTGAGAGCCATGATGTTCTCCAGATGGGTGACCATGACCAGATTGTCGGAACCGGAATAGCCGCGGATCTCGTTCATGATCGCCTCGAGTTGGGCGGCTTTCTCGCTCGCGTCTGTCTTCAACAGGTCAAGCGGCGCGAACGGTTCAGGTTCCGCTCTGAAAGCGATGCGGACCGTGTCGAGGCAGCGGCAATAGCGGCTGGACAGCATGCGCTCGATGGGCGCGGCGCGGGCGGCGAACAGCGCGCCGATCTTGCGCGCCTGCTGCTTGCCGCGCACCGAGAGATTGACCTGGGTCGCGCATTTCTCGATGTCGAAATTCGCCGGATCGGTGGTGCCGGTGACCATGGCATGGCGAAGCAGCACCACATGTCCGCCGTCGCGCAACAGCGCCCAGCCGGCTTCAGTCGCATGGGCCGACGCGGGAATGACGAGCAGCAATAGCGCCAGCACAAATCGAAGCATCAAACGTCCTTTTCTGGTCACCGGAGGTGGGTTCCGGTGCCCGCATATAGGGACGGCAAAGCCGGCCGAAAAACAAGGCACGACCAATCCCGGCTGTTTGCGAGAACAGACCGCTTCGTAAGGCGGGGTGATTGCGCTGCAATCCCGGCTCGCCTATCAGGAGAAAAATGTCCCCACTCATCGAAACCGTCCTTTTTGTCTTCGGCCTTGTCGCGCTCGGCTATCTGGCTGGGCTCACCGGCTATCTGAAGGCGGAGGCGGGCGAGGCCATCGCCGAATTTGCCGTCGGGGTGGCGATGCCGCTGCTTCTGTTCCGCACCATGGTCAATGCCGATTTTCATGGCGCCGCGCCCTGGTCGTTCTGGGGGGCCTATTTCACGGCCGCGGCAGTCACGTGGGCTGCAGGCCATCTGGTGATCACGCGAGTGTTCGGGCGCGACGCGCGTGCGGGGGTCGTTGGCGGCGTGTCGTCGGCTTTTTCCAATCTCGTCCTGCTCGGCATCCCGTTCGTCCTCGGCACATTCGGGCCGAGTGGATTCGAAGTGCTGTCGCTGCTGATTTCCGTGCATCTGCCGACGATGATCATGGCGTCGATCATCTTGTTTTAAATTTTTGGCCGCGGTGACGAGCACGTGCATCCGCTGCGCATCATCCGGCGCTTCCTTTACAAGATGCTTTCCAATCCGCTGATCGTCGGCATCCTGGCTGGATGGGTATGGCGTATCACCGGC